>CAZMWO010000179.1:0-7045 GCA_964569565.1 uncultured bacterium
TTTCTGAATCTGAGCCATAACAACTTTTTCGTCTTCCGGAGGGGCAATGGAAGAATTGATTGAACGCGTTTCTGACATATTCAGGTCTCCTGTCATTCTTAAAAGGTGGCAGCTCAGCTATCGGCAATCGTTAAGCTTATGTTTAGCCATGTTCATCACTTTATCGGCAACCGCTCTGACAGCGCAGGAGAACAAAATCAGCCGGTATAACTTCGTTCTGGCCATTTATGAGCGCGTTTTCAACCGAAATATCACAGAGGTAGAAGCTGTTGAAAGTGGCCTTATCGACCAGTTCGATGACGGACAATATAATCTCGACTGGCCTATTTCGCGCGGAATGGCTGCAGAAGCGCTTTATCGTTTGAGCATTCAACTCGGCAGCGTTGCCAAAGTGCCCAGAGCTTTTGCCGATATCGGCAACGACTCTGTTTTCAAAAAGCCTCTGGAAACGGTCGGCGGCGCTTTTCTGCCGCGCGCGCGCGGGCGCTTCGACCCAAACTACCTGCTCGACCGCGAAACCCTTTTCCGGGCAATAAATGTATTGCTCGAAAAAAATGTCCTGCGTCAGGAAGACCGCTCCCGCCAGGCGATATTCGCAGCAGCCGAACCGGTGGTCACGACTTCATTGGCCGGCGACCAGCCGGCAGCTGATAATGAGAACACGCTGACGCCAATTCACCCCGAACTCGGCTTTAAAGAGCAGAAAGGCGAAGACACCCGCTACCGCGCTGAAACCTATAACCGCGTTGCCATGGCCAACACCCGTGTTACGACCGGCCAGATGAACCCGCAGGATATGTCGAGTATCGAAGATGCCAGCGATGCCATGAAAGATGTCGAAGAACTGCTCGACCGTCTTGGCGGTTCGGTTATGGAAATGACCGAAGCCCATCCTTCCAACCCTGATGACGAAAATGATCTGCGCCAGGGCCTCGCAAAAATAGAAGGGGTGCTCGCCGCGGCAGTCGATCGCTTCACCTTTTCCAAGCTGCAGCTCAGCACTGCCATGCCGATTGATCCCGACCAGATTCGCAGATGTACTGAACTCAACCAGCAGCTCGACGTTCAGCTCGAGCGCCTGAAAATTCTCAGACAGCGCATAGCCGAGCGGCTGGCTGAACCTCAAAAGAAAGTAGAAGATTGACATGAAACGATGCCTGATTTTTTCGTTGCTGATGATCTGCCTGGGCCTGCAGCCAGTTATGGCCATAAATCCGGTCATGCGCTATTTCACTCAGCTGCTCGACGAGACCCGCGCCGAAATAGCGATCGGCGAACTCATGCGCGAACAGTTTCTCAGCGAGTTTCCTGATTATCTGAGCATTGCTTCTGATACCACCATGTCGCTGCGCATGCGCAAACTTGCCGAAAACAGCAGCCGTGCCGAGCTTAATTACAACGTTCTGGTAATCGAAAGTGATATTCCCGACGAGATACCGCTGCCCGGCGGCACGTTGATTGTTACCTCAGGCCTGCTTACAGCCGCCGGCACCAGTGATCAACGCGATTTTGTACTTGCCCGCAACGTAATGCACATTGCCCTCAAGCACCCGATGAAGCTGATAAAAAACGAAGGGCTTTACCCGACCATACTGAACCAGCTTAAAACCCGGCCAGAAAACCGCAACCCCCAGACTCTGCGCAAGGTTTTGCGTGATTACCTGCGCAACATTCCCAAACTCGATCACAAAAAAGCCGACCTGCAGGGAATTCTGCTGACCAGCTCTCCCGAAAAGACCAGAAAAGCTGCTATTGAAATGCTTAAAAGCTTTTCGATACGCATCTGGCCTGTTCTGCCATGGGATACCGGCGATCTGCCGGCCCGTATCGCCGAACTTGAGAAATTGAAACTACCGGAATAAAATCAGCTGATGTCATCTGATCGCCTGATAAAATACCCGCGCGATGCTGTTCGAGCCACCGATGGCTGGATCAGAAAATCGGCGCTGGCCGCTATGGTTCGCGATCCGCAACCGGTCGACCGCGAAATTTTCGAGGATTTTATCGACAGCGACGACACAACTCTTTCGCTGATGGCCTTTCTTGGCCTGAAAAAGCTATTTCCGCCGACCATAATGATCAGAGACACCTGGAAAGAGCTGTTCGGCGAATCGGTCGATCTGCTGTCGCGCCGGGCATGCACAGGCCCGTCTCAGCTGCGGGTGGCCGCGCTCAGGGCGCTGGCTTTTGCTCCTGAACATCTCAGCTTCGGTCTCGTCGAAAAGGTTCTCGAATCACTCGCCGCACCGCTGAACTACGAAAGCATCAACAGCGGCCAGACACCTGGTCTTGCTCTGGTTCAGACGCCCCAGACCTTTCAGCTGCCGGAAGGTTTTGCCGTGCTGCTCGCCTCGCTGCCGGGCAGTCACGAGCGCGTAGATCTGCTAAGGCGCGAGATAGGTTCACAGGATACAGCCAGGCTTCTGCCGGTTCTGCTGGCCCTGCAGCTCAACCCGGCAGCAGAGCTCACCGACCAGACACTGATGCTGGCCCGTTCGCCTGAAAAGCGCATTGCCATCGAAGCTGCCAGGGCATTGCTTGCCTGTGGCGGCAGCAAAGTCTACCTTCTTATCCTCTCGATGCTCAAGGAAGCTGCTGACCCGCAGCGAAAAGCCGCATTGCTGCCACTGGCTGCCAGTACCGGCCGCGAAGAAGTATGGCCGGTTATTGCCAATTATGCAGCATGCAACGACAGCATGCTGGCACAGGCGGCTCTGCAGGCAGCCGAAAATTTTGCGGCACCGATCGAGGAAAAGGCGGCCCTCTACCGCAGGGCGATCAAAAGCAATGATCCCGGCACAGCCTGTCTGGCCGCCCAGTATGCCTGGCAGGCCGGCTCGATGAAGGCCCTGCGCCTGCTCGAAAGTTACCTCGCAGCTGAATCCAGGACACAGCGGGCCTGTGCCGCCGCCGCGCTCGGCAATATCTCGCCCGAAACTGCCCTGCCGATTCTGGCCGACTGTTTCGATCGCGAAAAAAACGGCGATGTCGTCAGACAGCTGATTTTGAGCGTGCGCAAACTGCTGCCACGTGCCCGCGGCAATCTGCGCGTTCACGACCTGCTGCTGCCATGGCTCGGACGGCTGATGAAATCGACCGACGCCTTCAAACGCAGCCAGAGCGCCATACTATGCGGCCTTATCGGTCGCAATGCCGAAGATCTCGTGCTGCGCACCCTCGAAAAAGAGCATCATCCGCACGTTATCGCCTCGCTGCTGAGTTCGCTCGGCCGCCTCGGCTGCAGCAGACTGCTGGTCTATTCAAGGTTTCACGATCATACCGATTCACGTGTCAGGGCAAACATGCTGACAGCGATGCTTATCTGTGGCGGTGAAGCGGTATCGTATTTTACCAATGCACTCAAGGATAATGTTCCCAGAGTAAGAGGAGCGGCCGCCAGAAACCTCTTTCTGCTTGGACAGCTCGACATAGTTGCGACTCTCAACCGCATGCTGCTGGTGCCTGAGCCCTTATCGGTGCTGGCCGGCTGCTACTCGCTCGGACAACTGCTGCGCATTCAGCCGCCACTGTTGGGCGCCGACCACCCGCTGCCTCTGGCAGTCGCAAGGCGCAGCGCCATTCAGCAGAAATCAGGTTCATACGGCCCGATGCTGCTCAATACGCCAGAAATAGCACAGGTTTTCAGCGAAATGGCGATTGCCCGCGGCAACCGCAAAAAGATGATCTGGATTCTCGAAGAAAAATCACGGCGACACCCGTCTTCTTATCCGGTTCGCCGCATGCTGGCATCGCTTCTGGCTGTAGACGGCGATTTGCAACGGGCCGCCGGCATAATTGGGGGCTGCCTTAGCGAGCATCCTGGCATTCTTGCCGACATTCTCGACGCATACCGAATCGCCGTTAAACTCGGGAATCTCGACCGGGCTACAGACTACGGCGACTCGGCAAAAGAACTCTACAACGAGCTCCTCGCCGGATGCCTGCTGCTGTGCCGTTCGATACGCGGCAGCGGCGCTGAGCTGATGATGCAGAAATTGCACCATCTCAGCGAACCGTCGATGAATCTTTACAACGCCATGATTCAGCTCAAGGTGCTCGAAAATGAGACCGAGACCGTGCTCGATCTGATGTCTGAGCTGGTGCTGGCCAGACCTTACAACGCCGTGGTCATTCGAAAGCTGTCGACCATGCTGCCAGAATCTTTTTCTGATCTGCGCCAGGCGCTGTCAGTCTATGCCGCCTCATTGCCTGAAACAATTCAGGGCTTTCAGTGACCGAGAATACTTGACTGACTGGCGCTGCCTGCCTCGATCGTCGCGCCGGACCGGCTTGAACTGCGGTTGTTACTGTCGCCGACAACAAATGCGGCAACTGCCAGCAACAGAATAATAATCAACAACAGATGGTTCTCGTTCTCCAATTGCTTCACCCCGGTTGCCTGTAATATTTATTCGAAAAGGGCAACCATCAACTGCTGTCAATTGTAATTATTTTTTTACAACCCGCAAGAGTCGGGCGGCTTATTGCCCGCCGAGCCTGGCACGGGCGGCTCTGGCTTCCAGACTGTTGCGATTATTGTCGCGCTCGAGCACCTTCTGATACCACAACGCTGCGTCGGCACCACGCCCGACAGCAGTCAGAGCGTTACCAAATTCAAGTGCCCTGACCATGAAAGTCTGATCGTCTTCGGGATCAGGGTCGCGTTTGAACAGCTCTTCATACAGCCCGACCAGTTCATTCATACGCCCGGTACTCTGATAAGCCATCATCAGGCGGTTCTTGGCATCAGGCAGTAGATCGGTCTCGGGATACTGCTTGAGCAGATGTTCGAGTACCGCAATGACGTTATCGAAATCAGGAGGATCCTGACCGAGCATATAGAGGTTGGAAAGGCGCCAGCACGATTCTTCGGCCTGATCGGTCTGCGGGCAGCGTTCGATTACCTGCTTGTGCAGTTCGATAAAGCGGTCGAGCTCCCACTTTTCCAGTTCCATCATTTCTTTGTAAAGCTCTACCGCAAGCTTTTGCTGCTCTTCTTTGCTCATATTGCTGGTAGCCTGATAAACACCTGAAGGAGACGGACTGTAGCTGCGCGTTGAGTCGGTATCTTCGCCGCTCTGCGTCTCGCTGCCCGTAACCGGAGCACCAGACTTGACCGTTTCCAGCCACTTTTTTGCGAAACTGTTCTCGGCATCTTTCGCCAGAACCGCTTCGAACAGCTTTATGGCAGCCTCATTGTCGCCTTTGCGATGCTTCAGCAAACCCTGCAGGTTCATCAGTGAAGTGCTGTCAGGATAAGCTGTCAGGCCTTTTTCGAGAACAGTTTCGGCAACTTCGTAACGCTGCAGCTTGCCAAGAAATGACGCAGCCTCGATGTAGAGGTCTTCCGTGGCACCAGGTTTGAGGGCGTTCAGATAAAGTTCCTGTGCCTCGTCGTATTTTTTGGCGTTCTGCAGGGCGCGCCCCTTCTTTATAATCTCGTCAGAGGCCTGCAGCAGAAAAACACAGCTGCAGAAAAGCAGACAAAGCGCGATTATCCTTGATTTGTTCATATGGTAACCTCCAAAGCTATTTTTTGGCCTTTTCTTTGCGCAAATTACTGATTTTAAGCTCAGACTCTACACAGGTTGAATAAAACTGACTGGCTATCGAAAGTGTCGAAGCATTACCTTCGCCCTTTTCATCAGATATCAACTGCATCGCCACGTTGAGAAACCTGAATTTTCCAGCTGAATCGAGTTCCGGTTTGAACAGAAACGACTTGACCTGGCGCGAACCATGAAAGTTCGACTGCCCCTTTTCATCGCGCCTGAATAGAGTCTGCGTAGATGCATCGTAAGTATACTCTATTTTTTTGGCTTCGCCATCTCGAATAGCATAAAACGAAAACCTGTCGTCACGGCATTCTTCAGGCACAATGTTTTTCAGAGATCTGACGTCGGTTCTGATCCGCTCGACAATACTGTCCATGAGTCGCTGAATATTGAGCATGTCGGTGCCTTTTTTGAAGTGCCTGGTAGTACGGTTCATGATCAACATCGCACTGGTCAGAACCATACTTGAAATAGCAGTCACAATGACTATTTCAACCAGCGTAACCGCCTCACGTCTGCGTTTAAAGGTTCTCTCAGCCATTGCGGTCTCCAAATTTAAGAACTGACAGCCTTACCGAAGCCAGCGTCTTTTCATCGCCTTCATCAACCCGGTAAAACACTTCGACATTAAGCCGTAGAATGCGATCTTTCGCGTTTTCATCGTAACCAAATTCATACTGAAAAAAACGAAAAGACGTCTCCATGTCACCCTGTATACCCTGATCGTTAACAACCTGCAAAGTCGCCTGCAGATCTTCATTTTCCAGAACGGCGGTGCGACCCTGCGCCTGCAGCGACTGGACCTTTTCGAGACAATCTTTGTATCGCAGTTTGAGAAGATTATCGATAAAGCTGGCAGCAATCTGGGAAGCCATCATATGCTTGCCGATCGAATAAGCTCCGCGCGTCTGCGAAGTTCCCAGCCACATCAGCGGCATCATCGCCAACGCAAAGATGGTCACGCCAACCAGCAGCTCGATCATCGACAATCCCCGCCGCCTCTCTGAATGTCTAATCATCTTCACCGGCGGCCCTTTCAGCGGTCAGCATGTAGCCCCGCATGTTTTCAAGCAACTGCACAGCATAAGCCGGCTGGGAAGAGGCCATCGCCGAATGATACATGAAAAACGGCGCCCGCAGATGGCGACATGAGCTTTCTATCTGACCAAATTCGAGCAGACGCTCGGGCAGGTCGAGAAAGTTACAGGCGATGCCGCCGCAGAATACGATTTCCTTGTCGATGGAACGCCAGGTTATCTGACTGTAAGGCGATGTCTGCCGCGGATTAAGGTTTACCAGATGAACACCGAGCAGAGTTTCGCCCCTGATGGTTATTGGATCGCCGCGCAGACTGACAAAGGTAATAAAATTCTCCTGGGTAATCTCGGTTTTCCATTTCTGATAATGGTCGAAAGCTGGTCCGCGAAACAGCATGGCGCCATAATCGCCAAGCTTGAAGTCGCTGGTATCGATCTTATAGCCACGGGTTA
>CAZMWO010000180.1:0-1374 GCA_964569565.1 uncultured bacterium
TGTTTATATTGTCGCCCCAGTTGGTCTGTTTGAGAAAATTGCCGACTGACTGTGACCATTCATTGAACTGTTCTGACATGTCAGAACCCTGATCGGCTTTGGCGTTGGCAACTTTTTCCACCAGAGAGAGCAGCTGTACAGGCAGTTTGTTGAGTTTCTGTTTTTCTACAGGAACGCGAAATACATTTATCGGGTCCGGAATGCCTTTAAGCTTTTCCAGCCCGGCTATTTCTGCGACGATTTCGTTGCGGTCCATCAGCAGATAGGTCGATTCGCTGATTCCTATCGAGCCGCCGGGAAAACACTCGAGGGCTTCCATGCGGGCGGTCACATTGACAGCATTTCCGAAAATGTCGTTTCCTTCGATGCTGACATCGCCTGAATTGATGACGACCCTTAGATTAAGCCTGTTACTGTCGTCTTTGAGTCGCTGGTTGTATTCTTTGAGCAGCAGCTGAATGATAATGGCGCAGATAACCGCGTCAGTAGCACTGCCAAATGTGCATAAAAATGCATCCCCGATTGATTTGACGATTTTTCCGTTGTAAAACTCGATAACCGGGCGCATTAACTGGTTGTGACGCCGGATCAGGCCGACAACTTCCTCGCGACTGGAACTGGCAGTAGTTGTCGAATAGCCTTGGATATCTGTGAGCATTATCGAAAGATTTTGCGATTTGACTGATGACATATCCGCTTCCTCTACTCTGATCTTAAACTTAAGATTATACCCATTAATCTCCTTATTGCAAGACCAAGGATAAATTTTCTATCGTAGCCTGATAAAATGAATCATAAGATCAGGAACTGATGAAATTATTCGCACGAAAATAAGCAGGAAAAACTTTTTTTATGTACTGAAGTATTATAGACTGAAGCAAAGACTTAATTCATTGGCAGGAGAAAGTCATGAAGAGGTTAACTTTATCGGTTTTGTCTGTTTTCATCCTACTGGCCGCTGCCGGGTGGGCCTCAACCAACCCATTTGGTGAACAGAAAGTAACTATCGATCAATCGGCGGCAGCTGTAAGCTCAGCCGAAAGTACGTCGCTCGGCAAAGACGTGGCCAAGCTCGAAAAGAGCCTCGACGAGGCCAACAAAAAGTATTCTGAGCTGTTGCGCGAATTTGCCGCCAACCCCGAGAAGTATGGCGACAAGAATGGCGATTATCGCGATTTTGTCAAACAGCTTACTGCTCTGGCAAAGCGCCTGGGTACTGTTAAAGACAAACTGGTCTCCCTGACGGCCGAGGTTAAGAAGCAGGAAGAGGCTAAAAAAGCCAAAGAGGCCAAGGAAGCTAAAGAAAAAGCTGCCGCCAAACCCAAGACCACTCCTGGTATGGTTAAGGTCAGCCCCAGCCTGAACGTCAGAACC
>CAZMWO010000180.1:1384-6989 GCA_964569565.1 uncultured bacterium
AGATTATCGGCAGCCTGTATAATAATAACAAAGTTGAGATTATCGGCACCGAAGGTGACTGGTACAAGATCAACTACAACGGTCAGACTGCCTACATTCATGCCAACTATGTCGATACTCCTAATAAAAAAGCCGGTACTACTCCGGTTAAAGAACCGGGCTCATCTTCAAGCTCAACTCCTACGGTCGTTCAAAAGGGCGGCGGCTTTACCGCGTCACCCTGTTCGCCGATGCCGAGTCGTGTTTCAAGTAATTATGGCTGGAGAATTCACCCGACTCTTGGAACCAGAAAATTCCATAATGGTATCGACCTGCCGGTTCCCACCGGTACTCGTCTGAACGCTCTTGGCAACGGAACCGTCGTCGCCGTTGGCTACGAAAATGGTGGTGGCCACTATATCAAGGTCAGATACGACAATGGTCTGGAATCTTTCTACTGCCATCTGCAGCGTGCCACGGTCAAAAAAGGCCAGCGCGTCAATGCCGGTCAGGAAATCGCAAAATCTGACAATACCGGTATCTATACTACCGGCGCGCACCTCCACATGGAAATCAGAAAGAACGGTCAGGCCATCGATCCGCGCAGTGTTGGACTCAAGCTTCCTTAAGAGATGATAAGGGTTAAATCAATGATCAAAAGAGTTCTGTTTATTGCAATTGCTTTGTTAATGGTTGTTTCTCCGCTGATGTCTGCTGATAATGCAGATATAAAGCAGATAAACGCTCTGAACTACCACAAAGGCATGTTCGAAGCGGCCAGAGGTGAAGTTTACCTCAAGGTTCCGCTCGGCAGCGAAGCAGCCTCGGTCGGCGGCGACGAACAGGATGTCGAGCGCTATACCGCCGGCGTTCCCTATGCTTTCAGGTCTGTCGAAAACGGGGTCTGGATTCTCGACTCGGTAAATCATGCTCTGAAGCTGTTTGGCAATGACGGCAAACTGCAGAAGAACATTTCGATCGCCGAATATGGCAAAGTGGTAAGCGATTTCGCCTTCGACGGTGATAAAGGCTTCTGGTTGCTGAGCGCAGTCGATGGATTCATCTATCGTATCGACATGAATGGCAAAATGGTCAGTCAGATCGAGGGCTTTTCCAGCGCCCGTGCCATCGAAACCGGTGTCATGGAAGAGCTTCTTGTCGATATGCCTGCCATGGGTGCAATTCTGCGCTTCAACAAAGAAGAAATGCTTAAAGAAGAGTATCCCTGCGACGAGAGCCTCAGCATGGTCGAAGGCGTCGGTGGTAAGCTTCTTGTGCTCGAACTTGGCGAAAAACAGGCCAGCCTGCACCTCAGAAACACCGCTTCCCCTGCCGAAAACATTCCGCTTGCAGAATTTCCGCTCGATATTGAAGACCCGGCGGTAAAATACGTCGGTTCAAAGGTTCTGGGTCAGGACAAAGAAGGCAATATCTATATCAGCCTGGTTGCCTGCCACGAAGAGAGCGGTGCCATCTACCGCGACCGCATTTATCGATGCACTGCCGCCGGCCGGCCGACAGCCCACAAAGATATAATTGTGTTTCCGAGTCAGGCGTTCGATCTGCCGCGCGACCGCGTGGTAACTCCTGACGGCCGGGTAATGACCTTTCACGTCGAAGACAACAATTACGTGTTGTCTGTATACAGTCTCTGATCTTATTTCTGCGGGCCAGGCGCCCGACAATGGCTAACAAAAAAGCACCGGCAGCCTGCCGGTGCTTTTTTTTGAAAAAATTTCATCCGGCAGTAGTTAAATCAGGCTGAGGCGTGTAATATCAATCCAGCAATGTATTCTTCGTGCTCGTGCTCGTAATTGTAATCGTAATCGTAATCGCTCTTATGATATCTTTTCTTGTCAAAACCGTGCTGGCGACAGGCTGCTGAAAGGATGACAATGAGTTTTCCAGAGTTACGCAAACCCGAGCTGATGGCCCCGGCCGGTGATATGATCAGTCTGCGCGCTGCGTTGGAGACTGGAGCCGATGCGGTATATTTTGGCGTTGTCTCGATGAATATGCGCGCCGGTGCCAGAAACTTCGCGGCCTGTGAAATGCCCGAAATTGCAGGGTTATGTCATGAATATGGCGCCAAAGCCTACCTGGCGATGAATACCATTGTTTATGACAGCGAACTCGAGCTGGCTGAAACTCTGGTCGAACAGGCTGCGGCAGCCGGTATCGATGCGATCATCTGCTGGGATTTCGCCATTCTCGATCTGGCCCTGCGCTACAAAATCGAGGCATTTATTTCGACCCAGATGTCGGTAGCCAATTCGTCGGCACTGGCTTTTCTTTATCGGCACTTTGGCGTAAAGCGCTTTGTGCTGGCGCGCGAATGTACTCTTGACGAAATCGTTTCAATAAGACGCAACCTTATGGCACAGCTCGGCGAAGCCGCCGAAAAGATCGAAATCGAGGTTTTTGCGCATGGTGCCATGTGTGTTTCGGTCAGCGGCCGCTGTTTTATGTCTCAGATAGCTTTCAATCAGTCGGCCAATCGCGGGGAATGCCGGCAGCCTTGTCGGCGCGAATACGAGATTCGTGATCTGCGCGACGGCAAAGAGTTTTTGATCGGTAAGGACTACGTTATGAGTCCGCGTGATCTTTGCACTCTGCCTTTTCTTGACAAGCTTCTGGCGGCTGGGATCGACAGTCTCAAAATCGAGGGTCGCGGCCGCAGTCCGGAGTATGTAAGTGAAGTGACCGCCTGTTACCGGGCATATATCGACTTTTATTATGCTCACCATAGAGATGCTGATTTTACGACGCGCTCAGACGAACTTAAAGAAGAGCTTTTGAAGCGGCTTGACGCAGTTTTTCACCGTGGCTTTTCTGAAGGTTTTTATTTTGGCCGCCAGATCGGCGAATGGAGCGGTGGCAATGGTTCGAAGGCGACGCATCGCAAAGTGCATGTCGGTGTGGTTACCAATTTTTTCAAGCGGGTTATGGTGGCCGAAATCAGGGTCGAAGGTGCCGGCTTCGTTCAGGGTGACGAGCTTATGTTTCAGGGTAATGCCACCGGCGTTCTGACGCAGAAGGTCGAGTCGATCGAAGAGGCCTTCAAACCTGTTTCCCGGGCCGAAAAGAACAGTCTGGTGGGTGTCAGGCTGTCGCAGATGGTAAGAGAGAACGACCAGGTCTATATTATTGTTCCGGTCGATGAAGTCGAGAATGCGAGGCAATGATGAGCGAGAACCTGCAGGTGCGATCGCCTGAAACCGAAGAAGAATGGCGCCAATATTATCATCTGCGCTGGTCTGTGCTGCGCCGGCCATGGGGCGAACCAGAGGGCAGTGAGCGCGACGAACGTGACGGCGAGACCGAACATTGTGCTGTTATCGCCGGCGATCGTGTGATCGGCGTTGGGCGCCTGCAGATGAACGACCATGAAGAAGCTCAGATCAGGTATATGGCCGTAGACCCTGATTCGCATAAACGTGGTCTTGGCCGGCGTATCGTTGAGTATCTCGAAGATAAGGCACGCGAACTTGGCGCTGCCAGAGTTGTTCTCGATGCCCGTCAGAATGCGGTGGGTTTTTACCTGGTGTTGGGATATAATGTAACGGCAGACAGCTATCTGTTGTTTGGCGAGATTCAGCATTATAGAATGCAGAAGGATCTTTACTGAAAGGAATCGAACGATGGACAAAAAGACCTGCTGCGGCTGTTTTGGCTGCGGATGTTTTGTGGTAATAGCGGCATTTTTGATCGGTGGCTATATGGGTGTTGATTTTCTACACGGAAAAGGGGTTGAATTCGCCGCCAGCGGACTGATACAAACGGTTGATAAACTCACCGAAATGGCGTTTGCCGATGCCGACCGTGCAGAAATCAACAAAGCTGCCGCCGTGGTTGCCGACAAAATACGTTCGGGTGAGATCGGCCTGATTGAAGTCATTGCTGAAACCGGCCAGAAGCTCGAGAATAACCTGCATAACCAGGCTATGCTGCTGGCATTTTATCGCCAGAATTACGAGCCCGGCGAAAAGCCGGCAGTTGAAGGCGCTGAAGCGACTGAAGCAACCGTCCCGGCCGAGGCCGCTGAGCCGGCAGAGCTTGTCGACCGGTTGATCTTCGGCATGATAAATAAAAATGTGACAAAAGATCAGGCGGCATCGATTACAGCCGTGCTGGTTGAGCGGCACACTGAAACGGTAGAAAGCAAAGATGGCAGTGGGCGCATCACCACCAGTTCGCGTCGTCTGAAAAAATCGCTGACTCCTGAAGACAAAGCCGCCAGCCTTGAGCTGATGCGAAAAATCTGCAATGAAAACAACCTGCCATTGCCCGGGGCAGACTTCGACCGAACAGCCGCAGTCAAGCAGGAACTGCTCAATTTCTTTGCCGATCTTCAAAAGGCCGGCAAAAAAGAATGAGCAGCGTCTGGAAATCTTTTTTCGATAAGGTTGCCGACCGTTATGAGCGTGAGGTTTATACGCTCAACACAGTTGCCGAAGTCGATTTTATCATCGAAGAGCTCGAACTCAAAGATGGCGCCTGCATTCTCGACATCGGCTGTGGCACCGGTCGCCATGCCATTGAGCTGGCTCGGCGCGGGTACCGGGTTACCGGCGTCGATATCTCGTCAGGAATGCTGGCAACGGCGCGTAAAAATGCAGCAGAAGCCGGAGTTCAGGTCGAATTTATCGAATGTGCCGCGCAGAATTTTACTGCGTCAAAGCAGTATGATGTGGTTCTGTCATTGTGTGAGGGTGCTCTCTGTCTGTTAGACGACGACGATGACCTCTGGAGCCGCGATATGGCGATATTGGCCAATATGGCAGAAGCTCTGTGCTCTGACGGCCGTTTTCTGATCACTGTTCTCAATGCATTCAGACTGATACGTTCGATCAGCGATGTTGACGTGGCTGCCGGTACGGTAGATCTTTTTACTCTCACCAGCCGCTTCGAGAACGAGGTCAACGGATGCGATGGTGAAGAATCGGTGGAAGTTCGCGGAATAGAGCGCTATTACACACCCTCAGAACTTGTGCGCATGGTTAACCGCATCGGTCTGAAGATCGATAAAATCTACAGCGGTACCGCCGGCGGCTGGCGCCGCGAGCCTGTCAGGCTCGACGAAATCGAGTTCATGGCCATCGGCCGCAAAAAATCCCCCAAATCCTGAAGCTTCCTGATGGTTATCGCGGCACATATCGTTTTATGTGGTTTCTATGAAGTCCTGCGACTCTCGCTCAGGCTGCCATTGTATTCCTCTTTCGTCATTCTGCGCGAAGTCGCAGAATCCATCTTTTGGCGCCGGTTCAAAATTCTCAGAAAATCATCAGTGTCTTCGCCCTGACTGATAATAGTTACTCTGTACCGTTGGCGAAATTCTGGCAGGGCGATGCTGAAAAACCGGCAGTGCTGAAATTTTTTTGTTGTACCCCGGCGCGGCAAAATCTTGATCTGATCGAGGTTTTGAATGACAATTGAATTTTGGCATGAGAATTGCTTCAATATGCTCACAAGTTTGAACGATATAAATTCTAATAAGAGTTTTAATAAGTTTATCAGGAGGGTGTTTATTATGCGTAAGGTAATCATGAGTTCAGTTCTCGCTCTCGTTCTGTGTGCTGCTCCTTCATTTGCCGGCAATCCCGGTCAGTCAGGAAACGCTGGTCAG
>CAZMWO010000181.1:0-6971 GCA_964569565.1 uncultured bacterium
ATGCTCTTCAGGTAACTAATCGGCTGTCTGGCAATTTAAGTTTAAGGATAATTTTATTGCCGACTAAATCTATGTCAGCGGGCAGCGAAAGTACATGCTGTCGAAATGTATCGATATGGCCGGCTTTGACAATTTTTTCACAAAGTTGCTGTCGGTACAGTTGAAAATTCGGCGCAATCGTGTTAAATCTATGCAATTAAAATTCAGCGTACGCTTTTTTAGCTGAGTCCAAGGAGATAATTATGGGAATGGATGTTGCAACCTTTGCCAAACAGCTCAGAGAAGACGGAATCGAAGCCGCAAAGACCGAAGCCGCCAAAATTCTGGCTGATGCCCGCAAAGAGGCCGAAAAAATTGTCAGCGCCGCTCAGGCAGATGCTGCCAAGCTCGATAAAGAGGCCAGACACAGAATTCAACAGGAAAAAGTTCGCTCTGAGGACGAAATGAAACTGGTCGCCCGCGACCTCGTTAACAGTTTCCGCAAAAACATCGAAGCGGTTGGCGCGCGTTTGCTCAAAGACAAAGTCGCAGAGGGCCTCAACGAAAAAGAGGTTATCAAGAGCGCCATTGTCGAAATGCTTAAAGTACAGTCAGACAAGAAAGACTGGGAAGTCTCTCTCGGCGCTAAAATTGCCAAGCCTCTTGCCGACGTTGTAATGGCGCAGTTCAAAGAGAAGGGTGCCGTTGCCAAACTGGGACAGGAACTGAACAAAGCCGGGTTTGAGATGCGTGCCGGCGGTGGCAGCGAAGTATTCGAGCTGACCGACGAATCGGTAACCGAAACCTTCAAAAAACTGCTTTCACCCGAACTCAAAAAGCTGCTGGCTTAATTAAGGCAAATAACAGTGTCAGATAATCTTTTTTACCTGTTGACGCTTTTGCCGTCATTGCCGAATCTCGGTGAACCGCTGTTGGCTGAAGACGCCATGGCGAAAATCCGCGAAGAAAGCGATGCCGGTTTGCTGCTGCTTGCAGACCTGCTAGACTGTGAGAACGAAATCGAAAAGTGTGCCTTGAATTTTTACGTGCAGGGCAGCCGCGATTATTCTCCTGTTCTGTCTGACCGCCTGCCAGAGAGCTTTCAGGAATTGTTTGCAACTTTTCATCATCGCGAAGAAGCTGACTGGCTGACTGCCGTATATGCGGCCTGGCTCGAGCTGCTGCTCGAACTCGGCGATGCCACCGGCTCAGGTCTGCTCAAAGAGTGGGCAAAATGGGAATACGCCTTGCGCACCCGTCTGCGTATCGAGCGACTGCGTGCCGCCGGCAGGCTTCCCGCCGATGTCGATACCATCGTTCCTGAATTCATGAAAGAACTCTCTGACCTGCCCGACCAGCACCAGCTGATCGAAGCGGCCAGAGCCTCAAATGAGCCGATGAAAGCCGAGAAAATGCTCGATCAGGCTCGAATAGACTATCTGCGCCGTTCGGTAGCCCAGTTCTCGTTCTCGGTCGATGAACTGGTCGCTTACATGCTCGAATTGCGCATTCACCAGCGATATGCACGCTTACGCCCCGAAGCGGGGCGCAAACTTCTCGAGGAGGTCACCAGGCTGTGAGTACAACCGGTCGAATAGTTACTGTTTACGGCAATATGGTTACTGCTGAATTTGAAGGCTCGGTTCGACAGAATGCGGTTGCTTACTGTCAGCGATCTGACGGAGTCAGACTCATGTCGGAAATCATTCGCGTTCGCGGAAAACGTGCCGACATGCAGGTTTTTGAACTTACCCGCGGGCTGAAAGTAGGGGATCTGGTCGATATCACCGAAGAACTGCTCTCGGTAGAACTGGGACCCGGCCTGATCGGCATGGTTTATGACGGCCTGCAGAACCCGCTTCCGGAAATGGCCGAGAAGATCGGTAAGTTTCTTGAACCAGGTCATTATCTCAAGGCACTCGACCGCAGCAAACAATGGGAATTCACCCCGTCTGCCAGCGTCGGTGACACGATTACTGCTGCTGAGAACCTCGGTAAGGTCAAAGAGAATATTTTCGATCATTACATCATGGCGCCATTCACGCTCAGCGGCGAATGGAAAGTCAAAAAGATCGCTTCTGCCGGCAAATACAAGGTAGACGATGAAATCGCCGTTCTCGAAAAAGATGGCGAGACACTTTCGGTCAACATGATACAGCGCTGGCCGGTGCGCCTGCCGCTGGGCATCTACAACGAACGCCTGCTGCCGACTGAGCCGATGATTACCAAACAGCGCATCATTGATACTTTCTTCCCGGTCATGCTGGGCGGAACCTACTGTATTCCCGGCCCGTTCGGCGCCGGCAAGACGGTTCTGCAGCAGATCACCAGCCGCCACGCCGAAATCGACCTGGTTATCGTCGCAGCCTGCGGTGAACGCGCCGGCGAAGTCGTCGAAACACTGCGCGAATTTCCGCACCTCAAAGACCCGCGTACCGGCAAGACCCTGATCGAACGAACGATCATCATCTGCAACACTTCGAGTATGCCGGTCGCTGCCCGCGAGTCATCGGTTTATACAGCAGTTACCCTCGGTGAATATTATCGCCAGGTCGGTCTCAACGTGCTGCTGCTCGCCGACTCAACTTCCCGCTGGGCTCAGGCGTTGCGTGAAATGAGCGGCCGCCTCGAAGAAATTCCCGGTGAAGAAGCTTTTCCGGCTTATCTCGAAAGCTCGATCGCACGCTTCTATGAACGCGGTGGCATCGTCGAACTCAAAGACGGCCGCAAAGCGTCGCTGACCGTCGGCGGCACCGTCAGCCCGGCCGGCGGCAACTTCGAAGAGCCTGTCACCCAGGGCACTCTGAAGGTCGTTGGTGCCTTTCTCGGCCTGTCGTATGCCCGCTCCTATGCCCGCCGTTTCCCGGCTATCGACCCGCTCGAATCCTGGTCGAAATACACCGGCACCATAGCGGTCGAAAAAGTGGCCTGGGCACACGCCTTTTTGCGCCGCGGCAAAGGCATTTTTGAAATGATGCAGGTTGTCGGCGAAGAAGGTACTTCAATAGACGATTTCATCGTCTATCTGAAATCAGAATTTCTCGATAACGTTTATCTGCAGCAGAACTCATTCGACGAAGTAGACGCTGCCTGCCCGACCGATCGTCAGCAGTATCTTTTCGATAAGGTCTGTGATGTTCTCAGACATGAATTCACAATTACCGACAAGAATGTGGCCCGCGACATGTTCTTTACGCTCACCGAGCAGTTCCGTAACTGGAACTACGCGCCCTGGCAGAGCGACCGCATGAAAGAGGCCGAGGCCGCCATCAAAAAGACCCTGAGCAGCAAGGAGGCCAGCGCCAATGCGTAAGTATTACACCAGAATCGACAATATCGCCGGCAACGTCGCCACTCTCAAGGCAACCGGCGTGTCTTACGAAGAACTGGCCGTGGTCGAAGGCTCATGGGGCAAATCGCTTGCCCAGGTCATCAGAGTCAGCGACGACAATGTTGCTTTGCAGGTATTCGCCGGCACCCGCGGCGTTTCGACCGGCGACAAAGTTTCTTTTCTCGGTTCGTCGATGCGCTTCAGCTTCTGTGACGACCTTTTTGGCCGCATTTTCTCCGGCGGCGGCGAGCCGCGCGACGGCCGCAGCGAGCTGACCGATAACCTCATCGAAGTCGGTGGGCCGGCGGTTAACCCGGCTGTTCGTCTGATGCCGCACCGCATGATTCCGACCAATATTCCGATGATCGATGTTTTCAACACTCTCGTCGAAGGTCAGAAGCTGCCGATTTTCTCGATTCCAGGAGAACCCTACAACGAGCTGCTCGCCAGAATCGCTTTGCAGGCCGAAGCCGACGTTATCATCTTCGGCGGCATGGGGCTCAAATACGACGAATACCTGTTCTTCAAGAACAGACTCGAAGAAGGTGGCGCCATGGCGCGCTCGATCATGTTCGTTCATACCGCTTCCGACCCGGTCGTCGAATGTCTGCAGACGCCAGATATCGCTCTGACCGTTGCCGAAAAGTTTGCGGTGCAGGGTAAGAGGGTTCTCGTACTGCTCACCGACATGACCAACTTCGCCAACGCCCTCAAAGAAATCTCGATCACCATGGAACAGATTCCGTCTAACCGCGGTTACCCTGGTGATCTCTATTCGCAGCTCGCCTCGCGTTACGAAAAAGCCGTCGTCTTCGAAGAAGGCGGCTCGATCACGCTGATGGCGGTTACCACAATGCCAGGCGACGACGTAACTCACCCGGTTCCTGACAACACCGGTTACATCACTGAAGGCCAGTTCTATCTCAAGAACGGCGTTATCGATCCCTTCGGGTCACTTTCGCGCCTCAAACAGCAGGTTAACGCCAAGACCCGCGACGACCATCGCGCCATCATGGACGGCTGCATTCAGCTCTACGCCAAATGCCGTGAAACCCGCGAAAAGCGCGCCATGGGCTTTGAAATGTCAGACTGGGATCAGAAGCTTCTGAAATACGGCGACAGCTTTGAAAAGGAAATCATGAGTTTCTCAGCCAATGTAAACCTGTTCGATGCTTTGCAGCAGTGCTGGGAAATATTGGCCGCTCACTTTGAGCCACGCGAAACCGGTATCAGATCGAGTCTTTGCGACCAGTTCTGGCCGCAGAAGTAACGGTGAGATATAATGGCTGACAAAATCAAAAAAACCCGGCCGGAACTGCTTAAACAGCGGCGTCAGCTCGCCATGTTCAAGCGTTTCCTGCCGACGCTGCTGCTCAAAAAGCAGCAGATCCAGTCAGAAATTCTCAAGGTGCGAGCGCAGCGCATAAAACTTGACGAACAGATGCAGGCGCTAATCGCCCGCAGCGACGACTGGGCGACACTGTTTTCTGAGTCGCTGCCCGGGCCGATTACCAGACTGGTCAAGGTCAAGGGTATCGAGCGCGGTGTTAAGAACGTTGCCGGTATCAAACTGCCGGTCGTTGCCAACGTCGAATACGAAGTCAGTGATTACAGCCGTTTCAGCACCCCGCTCTGGGTCGATGCCGGGCTCGAATTCCTCAAACAACTTCTCGAACTGCGCGAGCAGATGAAGGTGCTCTACGAACAGGAAGCCGTGCTGCAGAAAGAACTGCGCAAGGTTACGCAACGCGTGAACCTGTTCGAAAAGGTCATGATTCCTCAATCAAAAGAGAACATCAGGCTTATCCGCATTTCTCTGGCCGAAGAACAGACGTCTGCCGTTGGCCGCTCCAAGATCGCCAAGGGCAAGTCGGCAGGATAAGGAGCTAACAGCAATGATTCATCCGATGAAAAAACTTCTGCTGGCAGCCCGAACCAGCGAGCGTCAGGCTGTGCTCGAAGTTCTGCGTGAAGCTGAGCTGGTGCATGTAGATCCGGTAGAGGCGGTCGTTATTCCAGCCTCACTGAACGAATCGATAGAAAATACGCGCAAGGCTATCGGGCTTCTCCAGCAGCTGAATCCCGATCTCAAGGGCAAGCTGGCTACTCCCGGCACGCCATCTCGACTGGTCGAAGAGGCTCTTGTCCACGAGAAGGTCATACCAGAACAGCGCGACAAAATCGCTGCCCTGCGTCAGGAGCTCGAAGAAACTTCGGCCTGGGGCAATCTTGGACTCGAAGATCTCGTTTGGCTTGAAGAAAATGGCCTGAATATTGGCTTTTTCAAGGGCCCGGCTGATGCGGTAGCCGAGATCAACGCCGAATATACTGCCGAAATATCGCAGACTGCCGGTAGCTCTTTATTTATGGCAGCTTCGCGGCATCCCCTCAGTGCCTCTGATAAGTTTGCTTCTGTTGCCCGTCCGGCGCGAGATGTCGAAGAAATCACCGCCGAGATCAATATCTGCCAGAAAGTTATCTCGGAACAGGAACACTCGCTGGCATGCATCGCCATGCGTATGGCCGATATCGAGAATCATTATACGAAGCTGCAGAATCGCAAACGTTTTACCGAAGTCGAAAATGGTGTACACGGCGAGGAAGAGATATTCGTTCTCACCGGCTGGTGCCCGGAAGACCGGATAACCGAGTTGTCTGCAGCCTTTGAAGAAGCGGAACTGCCGGCAGCTCTCGATTTCAGTGATCCTGTTGAAACAGACGTGCCGCCTACCAGTCTTAAGAATGCGTCATGGGCCAACAGCATTCAACCGCTTTATGACTTTATGGGCATGGTGCCGAGCTACAATGAGCCAGATACCAGCGGCCTGTTTTTATCGATGCTTACTGTGTTTGCTGCCTTTCTGGTAGCTGATGCCGGTTATGGTCTGATTGTGGTGCTGGCATTGCTGGCGGCCTACAAACCGTTGATCAATCGCGGAGCCGACCGGAGTTTTCTGCACCTCGGCCTGTTTTTGTTTGGAGGCACAGCGCTTTACGGCTTGCTTACCAACACCTGGTTTGGCGAAACCTGGCATCTTTTTTCGGGCTACAAGTTTGACCCGAACGGTGAAGCCGGTATGAAAACTCTTCAGGGTTTGTGTTTTTTGATGGGTGTCTGTCATCTTACGCTGGCACACATCATGAAGGCCCGCCGTCGCAAGCCCGATCTTTCGCTGCTTGGCGATGCCGGCTGGATACTGTTTCTGTGGGCCATGTACGGTGTCATCTGTATGCTTATTCTTAAAGAACCTTTTGTATTGCCGTTCGAATTCATCATGCCGCTGTTCAAGATTTCGGCTGTGCTGATTCTGCTGTTCACCGAGCCGTCGCTCAACCCGCTCAAGTGCATTCCGGCAGGAATCGGCGCGGTATTGCAGAACGCTTCGAACTGCTTTTCCGATATCGTCAGCTATATCAGGCTCTGGGCCGTCGGCCTTGCCGGTGGCAAGGTTGCCGGAGCCTTCAACAATATTGCCGACATGCTGCCGTTCATGCTTGCGATACCTGTTTATATCGCCGGGCACGGCATCAACATGATTCTGGGTGTAATCGCCATTCTCGCCCACGGTGTTCGTCTCAACCTGCTTGAGTTCTCGAACCACCTCGAGCTCGAATGGTCTGGCCGCAAATACGATCCGTTCAAGGAAATCAAGTAATCAAC
>CAZMWO010000182.1:0-5633 GCA_964569565.1 uncultured bacterium
GGTGGTGCAATTCTTGCAGCTCCGTACATTGCAAGTGCAGTAGGATTCGCATCTGGAACGGTTGCAGGCGTAGCTGGTGGAGCAACAGCAGCAGTAGCAGGCGCTGGAGCCGGTATTGCCGGTATCGGTGCTACTATCTGGGGCGGCATCTCAGCTGCAGGTGGATTTATTACAGGCGCTCTCGGTGCAATCGGTGGCGCAATAGGCAGTGTTTTCTCTGGTATAGCCGGTTTCATCGGTGGTATCATCGGCAGCCCGCTCTTCATCCCGGCCCTGTGTCTGGTTGGTGCAGCAGTTGTTGGTTATTTCCTGTGGAAACGCTACAAACGCCAGAATCAGACTATCGGCAACGGCAACAATCTGCCGTCAGTGTCAGTTTCTGCTCCTTCAAGTGAAGTCGTAGTCAGCCCGAATGTAGGCGCACCAGTTGCGACGGTGGCACCGGCTACAGAAATTCCAGTATCAGCACCAGTTGCTTCAACAGCTCCGGTAACGGCGTCAGTTGAAACACCGGCAGAACCGGCTCCGTCAGCCAATGCCTCTACCGCCCTGAAGAACGCTCACGCTGAATACATCAAGGCTTACAACAAGTACATCAACATGGTTACCAATATCGGTGGCAGTGAAAACCCCGATGAGGAACTCAGATCTAATCTGCTTCGCACCGATACTCAGACAGCTCTCAATGATTATCGTGAAGCATACAACCGCTACGTAACTCTCCTTCGCCAGAGCAACTCGAAGTAGCTTACGTAAAAAAAAGCCCGGGTCTTCAGGACCCGGGCCTTTTTTTATGTCCTGCAAACAGGTTCAGGCACGTTCGAGATAGAATCCATGCCAGTCGCCGTCGGTGATCTCGCGGTTCAGACGCCAGCCATTATCGACAAATGCCTTTCTGACTGCAGCAGCATTCGTTGCATTGACCCCTGAAAAAACGCCCCAGGCACCTGGCCGCACCCATTTAGACATCATCGGCAGATATTCGATGATCACCGGCGAGGTGATATTGGCAATCAGCCCTTCTGCCGGCAATGCCGGGGTAAAGTCGGCAAGGTCTGAACAAAGCATCTGCAGACGATCTGAGATGCCGTTCAAAGCTGCATTTTTACGCATGTTTTCGACAGCGGCCCCTTCTATTTCAACCGCGATACCCCCGTTGGCACCACGTTTCATCATATAAAAAGCGAGAATGCCGCTGCCGGCACCGATATCGAGAAAATAGCTACCGCCAACATCGAGCAATTCAAGCAACTGCAGGCACAATCGTGTCGTTTCATGGGTGCCGGTGCCGAACGCCATACCGGGATCGATAAGAATAGTTATACTTTTGTCTTCTTCTGGCAGAGGTTCGGCCCATGGCGGCCTGATGACAATTGCATTGCCAACGCAGATAGGCTTGAAATGCTCTTTGAAGCCGAGCATCCAGTCCTGATTGTCTGAGTATTCCTCACTGCCGAGACAGCCCGTCGCCAGACCAAAATCCTGCAGCCAGGCGGAAATTTCGCTTTCGACCGCGTCAGCATCCTGCTCTATGGTCGAAACGATAAAGCTGACGATGGTTTCGCCGGTCAGCACAAAGTCTGTTTCGCCTTTTCCTACCGCATCACGGATCTGAGGGCTGGAAAAAGCAGACAGACCGAGCCTTTCGGCCAGGCCAAGCAAAGGTTCTTCGAGATCGGTCGGCACGGTCAGATTAAATCTTTTGAGCACAGGTCATCCCTTTTTATTAATACGGGTTATACGCCCTTCGATTTTTTCGACGAGCAGCTTGTCGTCGCCCGCAATCCTTTTAAGGGCCAGCAGAACTTCTTTGGCACGAACCGGCTGCCCCATCGCCTCGAGCGCGTCAGCTTTGCCAAGCATGGCAAAACGGTCGTTTTCATCGAATTCTGTCAGAACCTGGTCGAAGGTGCGCAAAGCCCTGTCGTGCAGACCAACTTCGAGAAACATGCGACCAAGCACGTTGATGGCATAGACATCATCCGGTTCGAAGTTGAGGGCGAACATCAGGTTATAAATGGCATTGGGAAAATCGCGCTTTTCCTGATAAGCCTTGCCGAGGTTATAGTAGGCAAATGCGTAGTCAGACTGTGCTTCGACGGCCTTTTTCAGATAGATGATACCGTCATCGAGGCGCCCCTGCAGCACCAGCAGCTTGCCCATGTTGCTCAGAACAAAAGCATCGTCAGGGCTCAGATTAACGGCCATGGCGAACTGCTCTTCAGCTTCACTGTACATGCCCTTATCAAGATATATCATGCCGAGGTTCTTGAGAATCGAGACCTTGTCGGCATCGTATTGCAGGGCAGCGCTGAAGTGTTCACGGGCGGCTTCGACCGTTGATGTCTCAAGGCAGATGCGCCCGATATAATAGTGCGCTTCGCTGTTTTTGGCATCGATCGCCAGAACCTGGTTGAGATGACCCTGTGCTGTTACATAGGAGCCTTCTTCTATCGAGATGCGTCCGAGCAGAATCATCGCAGAAACATTGTTGGGTTCCCGTTTGAGAATCTCTTTCGAGAGGCGCACGGCGGCGGCGGCATCGCCAATTTCGAACATGACGGTGGCAAGGCTGACCTTGTTGTACATGTCGTTTGGATTGCTCTGCAGCGACTTTTCGAGGATCTCGATGCACTTTTCGTAATCACGCTTCATGCGATAAGCCAGCGCCAGAGAGTTAACCGCATAACGGTCGGAAGGATTCATTTTTACGGTCTTTTCAAGAGTCTCGATCGCCTTATCGACATCGCCCTGTTCCAGATAAGTGTTTCCGAGCAGGTAGTTGGTATAGAGGTCTTCTTTCTTGACTTCCAGACATCCGGCCAGTAATGCTTCGGCGCCGGTGAAATCACCCTGCTCCTTAAGCACCATGGCCAGCTTGTTCATGGTATAGATGTCGTTCGGCTTGAGTTTCAGAGCGGTCTCAAGAAGATTTCTCGCATCATCAAGACGGTTTTCCTTGAGAGCTTCGCTTCCTTTTGCATAGGCTTCCTGAAAATCCATGGCTGACTCCTTCTCTTGTTAGGTGCAGGCTGTGCGCCTGCATAAACCATGTTCGACCGGCACACCGGCCGAACGGCGAATTTATACTTCTATGTCAAGATCTGCCTTCAATGCGGTTAAAGACGCAACGACCTGCCGGCGCACCATCGGATCTTTGTCGGAAAGGGCTCCGACAAGCGGTTCGACCCCCTGCGCCATACCGAGGCGGCCCAGCGCATAAGCTGCTGATGCGCGCATCGTGTTCTCAGGGTCTTTGATCATGCGTGACAACAGTTCAAACACCTTGAGATCGCCATATTTTCCAAGTGCAATAAGAATGTTCGCCTTGACCCGGTTATCCTGCTCATCGACGAGCAGGTTGAGAAACTCGTAAACCCGCTTGCCGCCGATCGCTTCGAGGGCTTCTACGGCGTTGGCCTTTACGCGTCGGTCATCAGAACGTAATTTATCGGTAAGAATCGCTATGTGTCCTTCGTTACCGACTTTACCAAGCACAGCAATCGCTCTTGACAGCACCTTGGAGTCGGTCTCGGTATTGACCGCATTCTCGACAAAACTGCGCACACGGTCTGGCGACACGCGTTCGATAACATCCATAACATGGTAACGCACATCGGAATCGGCATCTTTGAACCATTCAAACAGTGTTTCAGGCGCAACCTGCTCGGTCGAAACCTTGAGAATGCGCAATATCATGATTTTGGTCCAGGAGGTGGCTGTCGGGAAAATGCTGACGAGCTCGGGCAGTTCTTTATAGTTGCCGACAACGTATGCTGTCATGCGCCCCTGTTCGGTTGAAAGAACTTCGAGTTCGTCAAAATTGAGCACGTCCTTGAGCAGAATATCGATCTCGAGGCTGACCAGCACCTCATCGCTGTCCTGGACCCGGGCCAGCGTTCTGAAATCACCGAAGCCATCGCCGATCAACGAAGTCGCTTCTTCTTTGTCGCCGGCCTGCCCGCGCACCATTTCCATGGCATGCATGGTCAATTTGGGCGAGAACGGGAGATCCTGGCGGCGGCCGAGGTCGCGGGCGGCAAGACGGGCAGCGTTGAGTGCCTTGAGCAGAGAATCATGACGACTGGGAAAGGTAAACAGCACCAGAACCCCGGAAGGAAACAGCTGCATGCTGACATTCTGACCGGGTTGCACTATACGGCGCATAATGGCGTAGCATTCCTGCACACCTGAAAATATGCGGCTTCCTTCAACCCGCGAGATAGACTCGTCAATGCCGCTGAAGTATAGAAAAATTGATACTGCAAACAGTTTTTCGCCGTTCTTTTCGTTGCCCGAAAGCGCCTTGAGGGTTCGCTCGACAATGCTGCGGCTGACGTATTGCTGCAGCCCCTTCCCGACCATATCTCTCTCTTTCATGCTCATGATCATGAAATTGAAAGCATGCGCGAGTTGCCCGAATTCGTCGTTGCGTTCGATATAGATATTCTGGCGCAGATCGCCGGCAGTAGCCTGTTCCATTGCCTGAATGAACCATGAGATTTCTTTCGAGATGCGCCGCGAGATGAGATTCATCAGAAACATCATCAGCACAAGCGCGAGCAAAAACAGCAGCGCAAGCCGGTCGCGGATCATCGCCAGCGGCTCGTAGCGGTTGCTGCTGCGCAGACTCACCTTCAGCGTGCCGACGCGCAGACGACTGTTCAATACCGGAATCATGGCTTCGAACATATCCTGCTCGTCGAGCCGGAAAATCACCGGCTGGTCTGAATTCAGGCTCTTGAGGTAATTCTGGTCTTCGGCAGCTGAACTGCCGATTATTGTCGGGTCAGTGTGAAAAATAACGCTCTCATCGCGGATCAGCGAAATCGAAGCAAAAACATCGTCAGAAGCAACTATGCGGCTGGACTCGCGCAGGTCTTTGTCTTCGCCGGTGTCGATGAAGCGCAGCGCCGATGGAACCAGCATTTTCGAAACATAGAGTGAATGCCGGAGAAAAGAATCACGCCAGTTTTGCTCATACCATCTGTGCAGAGTCACCCGCGAGGCCATGAACAGAAGCAGTATCAGCAAAGCTGAACCACCTAGCAGCGTGTGCTGCAGATTTGATGCATGATGTTTTCTGACGAACCAGTAAGCGGCCAGTCCGAGCAGAATGAGCGAAAACAGAAGCGTGTTACGGAAGCGTATTTGAGAAACCCGCAGTTCTTCTGCATCTCTGAAAAAACCAACACGCAGAACCACTTTTTTCCCATTGGCGGTGACCAGAGGAATCGCAGCTTCAATCAAGGACGCGGTAAGTGAAGTATCTCTGAACGGCACCAGTTTAAGATGTGGGGCTTTGAGCGCTTCTTCTTCGATTTTTTCGAGAACCCCGACCGGCATCGAATAGTTCTCGGCACGCGCCAGCAGCGCGCCATCGCCCTGCTGCACCGCTGCGTAGGCAATAGCTTCTTCGGCAAGCAGGTTCGACAGGCGCGGAGAAAGGTCAAGGCGGCGGTCGAGAAGATCGATGACCTCGCGCGACAGCATCTTGACCAGCATTACCCGCCGGTTATCAAAGCGCGACTCGACCTCTTCAACCTCTGCGGTCGTGAAATAATAGGCAAAACTGCTGATAGCCAGAACGGTTATCATTATCAGTATGCGTTCGGGAAGCCGGGAATCACGTA
>CAZMWO010000182.1:5643-6891 GCA_964569565.1 uncultured bacterium
CATTACTTGGCAGGCCCGCCTTCACTTTTAATCATGCGAACAAAATGTGCCGCAATGTCAGGATCGAACTGCGAGCCGGAGCAGCGCTCGATTTCAGCGAGAGCGGCATCGATATCCATAGCCTTACGATATGGGCGATCGGTCGTCATTGCGTCAAAAGTATCGACGACGCTGACTATGCGTGCCAGCAGCGGAATGTTGTCGCCGCTCAGCCCTTCCGGGTAGCCTTTTCCATCGTAGCGCTCATGATGATATCTGATGATCGGCACAATCGACTCGAGAAACTCTACCTTGCCCAGTATGCGTACACCCAGTTCAGGGTGTGACTTGATGATTTCAAATTCCTGGTCGTCAAGACGGCCGGGTTTGTTGAGAATGCCCTCATGAATACCAATCTTGCCGATGTCATGCAGCAATCCGCCGAGTTTGATCTTCTCGACCTCTTCGGGGTCGACACCATAATAGCTGGCCAGTTTGATCGACAACTCGGTGACCCGTTCGGAATGCCCGCGGGTATAGCTGTCTTTGGCATCGATCGCGCTGGTCAAAGCCGAAAGCGTATCGATATAGGCTCGCTGCAGGTTCTTGAACAGATCGGCATTCTGAATGACGAAAGCCACCTGGCTGCCGAGAATCTTCAATAAATCGAGGTCCTCGGGCCGGTAGGAAAAATTGCCGCGTTTGTTGGCGACCTGAATGACGCCGAGCAGGCGGTCGCGCGGCTTGAGTGGGAGAACAAGAGTATCTTTGAGCACAATGCCAGCGACTTTTGAGGTTTCACTCTGATTGAAGTCGCTGCCAGGAAGGTCATTGATAATGTAATGCTTCTCTTCGACCCGCACGCTTTGAATAAGCTGAGTATAGCCATCCGGGCAGTTATCGGCGAACTTAAGAGTGGTATCTGCCGCCTTGAGATAAGTGTAGTAAGGGCGTTCGTCTTTTTCGTGAAGCAGAAAGATACAGGCTATGTCGCTGTCGGTGCCATCACAGGCGATCGACAGAAATTTTTCGACGAGGGGCTGCAGCTCAATATTTGAAACGATTTCTTTGCCGAGAATAAAGACATTGCTCAGCACCAGCAGACGTTTGAACATGCGCTCGTAAAGAATGGCGCTTTCGAGCGACGCCGCCGCCTGAGCCGCCAGGATCGGCAGAATTTCGCAGATGTTGTCGGGAGCATCAGAAGTCAGCTTCAGACCGATAACGCCAAGCATGCGATGGCGGCGCACGAGCGGCAGCAGAATGAAG
>CAZMWO010000183.1:0-1582 GCA_964569565.1 uncultured bacterium
GGAACAAAAGTGGCGCAGTTCTGCAATTAAACCGGACAATAGAACAGGAAAGAGCAGTAACTCTGGCTCAGGCCGGTGTGAACGAGATGCTGGCATCTGTTAAAGCTGACATTAATGACAGAGATACGCCGATTGGCAAAGCCATTCATCAGTTCTGGAAAACCCCGTCTACAATCAATGGCTCCAAAGTGATCTTCAACGCCAGCTTTGATGCAAACCGTCTTAAAATGACAAACCAGCTGGTCGAGGAAACGCTGGGCAGCCGTGGCGATGTTTCAGGGCAGCTCAGCCTGGTAATCACCGAGCGGATTGGTGGAATCCCAAGGCCGGCATATCTCGGCTATGTTGAACTTGTAGCACGGGCCAAGTATCGCAATTACCCCAATGAAACCAAAGTCAAAGAACGTCGTGAAATCAAAGTAGTTGATCTTTCCGACCCCTTTCTTGATAAATACGCTCTCTTTGTTAAGACTTTCTGTCGCTCGCTCAACAGCCCTAAAAAGCGCATTATAGTGCAGGGCGTAACCACTAACGATCCAGCCAAATATTCTTTTGCTTACTTTGGCAACCGTTCGTATCCAGCCTGCCCTGAATTCCCTGATGGCAGCAAGAGCGCAGAAACACCTCCGGTAATTCTTGATCTTGATTTTGATAAAGACAAATATCTGCTCGGCTCTTTTTATCAGCCGGCAGCTTTCAGAATGAAAGACAGTAGCCTTGCTCAGCTCAGCGACGGAAATCTTTTTTTCGTCAACCCCCCCTTTTCATAAAACCTCTGAGCTAGTGACAATCTATAAGTCGATAGTCGACTCGGCCAGGCCGGGTGCCGACCAGGAAGGAACGCTCAGTTATATGATTTATCAGGATTATCTGAAAGCTGGCGGTAATCCTGCAAATTCTGAGGCTTTCCGGTCACTTGTTAATACTCTGATGGGCAGCTGGCAATATCATTATGGTTATACCGATTACACCAGAATCTCTCAGGACAATTCATTTGTCAGCCAGCATCCATTTGTAGGTATTTTCGACTATTTTGATGAGGTCGAAAAATCTAATCCGATGCGTGCTGCCGGCGGGAAAATGCCGCTGCTGTTTGGTGAAGCACGTAATACGCCTGTCTACGTCGAAGGGCCGGTCTTTTTGCGATTTTTCAAGATCGCATTTACAGATAAGATCGAAGTGAACTTCGACCTTAAAGATCAGATCGTGCCTGTTTCTTTTCCGGCTGTGGCGCTGCATTACGAGAAAGACCCCGAAACTTTCAGCGGAAAAATTCTGAATCCGCCCGTAGATTCGCGAACCAACCGGCTGATGTCGATGCCGGTCGAGCACTTTTCGATCAATAACTTCTTTTTTGGCGCTGGCTCTATTTCAGCGAAGACGCCAACTGCAGTGAAGGGCGGAGTGGAAGGATACGACGTGTTTCCTGCTTTTGACCAGTCTTTGCGCAGTATTGCCTACTATTATCAGACAGCGGATGAGTTCGTCAAAGATCGTGTCAGGCTGATCGACGGCCAGAAGACTCTCGATCTCGACGGCATTTCACTGATTGCCGGAAAAAGCGACCAGGCACTCGATCTTT
>CAZMWO010000183.1:1592-2342 GCA_964569565.1 uncultured bacterium
GGTGATCTGGCCCCCCTCACGCCGGACGAAGATTATCTGGGGATTTATCTGATGTATGGCAGATTTGTTATCAAGAGCGCCGGGCCGGTCGCTGAGATTCATGCATCCCTGGTCGCTACGACCTGCTTCAACGATAACTCCCAGACCTCAGCCAGTGCTGAGGGGGGCATGGAATTCGACGGTAAAAGCGTCAATCTGCTGGGAAATCTGGTCATCGACAACCTTTTTGAAATGCGTGGAATGCCTGAAGGCGGACATCTTAGAATCGTTCATGACCCGGGACTGTATTTTCCAGAATATCCGGTGCGGGTCAGTGTCGGGCAGACCAGATCGTTGCTGGCGGTGGATTATGCTCAATGATCCCGGCTTGAAAAAAATCATCGTTAGAGTGGTAGTTGCGTCGTTTGCTTTGACACTTCTCGTAGCCGCACCTTACATTGCCAGGCGTCTGTCAAAGTCTGATGGTGAAAAAAAGCCAGGCAGCAAGGTCATACGGTACGGAACGAAACGCTTTTCGTGGAATAACGCTAAGGGAGAAGACGATCAGTCTTCAAACACCGAGATTTCGACGACACAGCTCAAGCCAAGTTTTGGTAACCTGCCCAACGAACTGTTTCCAGGTAATCGACCATTTTCACTCGACTTTCACAAACTGCCGATGGATTATATGACTCCGCAGCAGCCTGAAGTCACCAGAACCGTTCTAAGGAAGATCAAGCAATTTCAGGTGGCCGAGCTCGCAGCTATTGC
>CAZMWO010000183.1:2352-6843 GCA_964569565.1 uncultured bacterium
GCGGCTCAGCAGACAATGGCAAAAAATTACGAAAGGTCTCAGCCGAATGACGGAACTTCAAATGAGTAAAAATAACAGCCGCAGCTGCTGGCGCGCCGGCTTCTCATTTATTGAAATTATTGTTGCAACTGGTGTTGGCCTTGTCTTTTTTGGCGGGCTCATCTATTTTGCTTCTACGACGAGAGTTGAAACCAGCAAGGCTGAGAATTATCTGCGTGCGTTGCAGATCGCGCAGGAGACGATAGAGCTTGTCCAGTCAATGCCTGTGTCTGAAGTCACCGGAAGCGGGGTGCAGATTTTTGAAGGCTCACTCGTAGACCCTGATACCGGCCAGTCAGTCAAGATTCCTTTTCATAATTCATCTGGCTGGCAACCGCAGACTAAGACTTATCCGGCCGAATACAGCAAGGCCTGGTTTTATCGCAAGATTAGCATTTCACCTGTACCAGCCGGAATTTCTAACGCAAGATTCATGCGCAAACTTACTGTCGATGTTTTCTGGAACGAAAATAAGACACCGGAACGTATAGAGTCTATCGGGGCCGAGCCAGACCGTATGCGAAAGCTGTCTTTATCTACCTTGCTTTTTGACGAAAGTGAGGTCTATTGATGACAAGATGCGCCGTTCAGCAGAGGGGCTTTACCCTGGTCGAAGCTGTCATCGGGGTGGTTCTGGCCACCATGCTCATTATTTCGGCTTATCAGGTGTTTACCTACATCAGCAGGCAGCGCAGTCGCGGTGATGTTGACCTGCAGGAACTCCAGGGCGCGCGCCACGCCATCAATTACCTGCGCCGTGATTTTCGTTCAGCCACCCCGCAAATAGCTGATAGCGCAACTCTGGCGCAAAAGCGCAAGGCCCTGCGCATGCCGATTGTCGAGGCGAGCTCTTTTTCCATCGGCAACGAGGCGGTTCCTGTGCTGATAAGCGATGGCGAGATACATTTTTTCAAACACCTGTATGATACGCCCGATGGAGTTACCCGACCGGCAACCGAACAGGTGAATTACCGCATCGACAGCGCCCATAAATGCCTGGTGCGTTCAGTTGCAGGGGTAGATACAGTGTTCAAAGATATCAAAGATGCCAGATTTGAGCTCTACGCGCATCCGCTTAATCCGGCACTGCCAATGCTGCTGGTTACGCTGCGCATCAATGCCGACCAGAAAAACGATAAAACTGGTGAATTCAAGTTTTTTGAAATGACTACAACCATTTCCAGTGCCGTCACCAGCCCATTCATCAACAATCCCAACTGGCACATCGCCCAGGACTGAAAAGTTACCTAAAACCGGTCTGCGATCATGCCAACATTCATCTGGAAGAGTTCAGCAGTTCAATATTGCCTTCAATTTCTTGAAGCAGCTGATTCTGCCCCTGTTCGCGGGCGAGGTCGGCGGCGCGGTGCAGTATGCCAAGAGCCTCGTCGAGTTGACCGCGCTGTGCGTGGGATATTGCCATAGTCTGATTGAACCAGGGGTCTTTGAAATCTGTCATCTCGCAGCCGAGCAGACAGAGTTTGGCAAAATGTTCAGGGGCGAGTGCGATTTTTTCTGAAAGTTGAAGGTTGATCAGCTGTTGCAGGGAAGGAAGATGACCGATTCTGACTGCTTCTTCGTAAACTTTGGCGGCTTCGGCCGACTTGCCGGCAGTTTCAAAAGCTTTGCCCAGGCTGTAGCGGGGCAGGGGAGAGTCGGCAAAGGCGTCAACAGCCCGTTGATACATTTCTATGGCCATGGTTGGCTGTTTAAGCTCCATCAGACAGTTGCCGATGCCGAGCTGTGAGGGCAGGTCGTCTGGTGCCGCGGTGACCGCCATTTCGTAAGCGTTTTTTGCCTGCATGAATTCACGGTTGCGAAAGTGCAGATTGCCGAGATTGCGCAGGGCAAGAAACATTGACGGGTCAGCTGTTACAGCGATTTTGTAATGACTCGCGGCCAATGTGGTGTTCTTGCTGGTGGCGGCAATCAGGCCAAGGTTAAAATAGGCCTGGGCAAAGCCGGGCGCCAGATCAAGCGATTTTTTCAGCAGGCTTTCTGCTTCTGACAGCTGGTTCTGTTGTATCTTCAACGATGCCAGATTGTTAAGAGTATCAATGTTAAAAGGGTTGAGTTTGAGTGACTGTTCAAATAAAGTAGTTGCAGCCTGCGGCTGTTCGTTCACGAGCATGGCCAGTCGCAGCGCGGTTCTGTAATTATAAGGCTGCAATTCGTGCGCAGCCTGTGTCGTTTCAATATCCTTATTCCTGTTATTTTGCCGTTGCAGGCCTGCAAGATTTTCAGACAGGGCAGCCAGTCTCTGCTTATGACCATACTGCATGGTAAATGGCGGCCGGCTCATACTGCTGATAATGTGTTCGAGATTTGCGACCGCATCGGCGCTGGTGTGGCCCAGCATAGTTAGGACTTCTGCTTCTAACGGAAATTTTTCCGGCAAGCTTGCCTTGCTCTGCATTTGTGTCTGTTTCAATGCGTTGAAAACAGAACGGGCAACCAGATAGTGACCTCTTTCGGTAAGATGAACGTGGTCGTAGACAAGCTCTGAACCAATGATGCCGTGGTCTGAATTCTCGGCAAAGACTTGTTCTACATCGGCTATAATAGCGCCAAAGTTTTTTGCCAGCTTCTCGGCTTCGGTGTTAAAGCTTTCGGTCGTTCTTACCCTGAAACAATCAAGATCAACCGCCCGTTTAAACTTCGCTTGTGCTGATTCTATCTGGCTGGCCTCAAGTTTTAACACTGCACTCAGATAGTTATAAAGTGCGTTTTTCTCGGCTGATTTCTCCAGTTCCAAAGCCAGTTGAGAGGCTGTTGAAGTATCGCCCTCGATGATTTTTTCGCCAAGAACTTTGAGATTTTCCAGGTCGGTCTGGCTCAAGCCTCTGTCATCAGACATGAAGGGTGGGCAATCCTGGTGATTGACCGGCACCCTGCACCAGATGACAGGAATTCCTCGCGCTTTTGCCATCTTGAAAATGTCTGACATGTTTGCCTGCCAGTTGGCGAGGCATTCTTTTACGGCCGCGCTGTCGGCTGAAATGCTGTTTTTGAGAAACATTTCGAGGCCCTGCCAGCCCTTAGCCAGCTCTGCTGGCAGTTGTTCGCTCTTCAGCGCCTGAATGATGCGCAATGAGGATGCCCAGATGCCGGTAAGAGCCGCGTTACGATTCTTTGCCAGGCCAAAAACGCTGGCCGGGCCGTACGGCCCGATGAATTCGTTGTGCCCGGCATAAATTACCAGAACGTCGGGCTGATAATCGATGATTTCTGTGCAAAATTCACGCAGAACCCAGCTGTTGATAGCCGGAATGCCGGTATTGATGACTTCAGCCGCCTGTTCTGCATGGCCCTTGTTCAGAGCAGCTTCGAGCATGCGGGCGAACGAAAAGTCGGCAAGCTTCTCACCACGTGCCGCCGATTCGCCCAGAACAAAAATGCGCAGACGTTTTGCCGGTTTAACCGCCGGCATGATTTCTGGCAAAGGTCGTCGCGCCAGATTGCCCGGAAAAAAACGCCGGGCAGCCTGGTAATTGATACGCAGACAGGCCTGTCCATCAGGCAGCTTATCTTTGATAAAAAGAGAGGTCGGGTAACCGATGCCGGCCAACCGGCAGGTAAGCTCCGCCAGCCCCAGCAGGAGCACCGGAAGAACAAACAGCAATAGTATCGCCAGTAGTATTTTGTTCAAAAGATTCGTCATTATTGATTCATTGTCTTAACGGCGTAGAAAGGGAGATTAGAGCGTATTCGATCCCGATACCGATATCGATTACGATTACGATTACGAGAACGAGCACGAAGTTAGAATATTGTATACATGAATGTGCCGAGGGGGGAGGAACTGGCGAGGGTGAGCAGGATGCCGAGCATCAGCAGGCTGATGACTATCGGCAGCAGCCACCACTGTTTTTTCTTCCACAGAAAACCGAGAAGTTCGGCTATTGTAGCCGTTCTGGTTGTTGTTTTTTCGAGATTATTCAATTGTATTTCCTTTGGTCAGAATTGCTGAGTAAAGTTTTTATCGTCGTCAACGTCTGGTTTTTCACGATAGCTATCTGCATTTTTGTCGAATTTGAGCTGGAGCGGGGTTTTGCCGGCTAGCCTTAGAACCAGGGCAATCGGAACTATGGCCACAATGTAAAGAATGCCGAGAATGAGTCGGGTGTTGAACCAGCCAAGGGCGGCGCCGATCTTTAGCCAGGCGGCATGCGGAAGGCTAAGCCAGTCTGGTTTGAGTAAAGCCGGCAGTATGAGCAGTATCGCGAGAGCAAGAGCCCATGTTCGCGCGTCGGCCTGCCTTAACATTGGCCATAGGCCTATTGCCATAAAAGCTGTGCCGACCAGCAATCCGAAATTACGCAGTTCACTGCTGCGCTCTCTTGATCCGGGCAAGGTTGCTGTGCTTATCGGTTCAGTCTGGTGCAAAGGTTTCGAGCCCCAGTTTCTCTATGATTGCTTTTGGTTGATCTTCTTTTTTGAGATAGCAGTTCT
>CAZMWO010000184.1:0-6837 GCA_964569565.1 uncultured bacterium
CAATCGGCATGTCGCGATAGGTCGCCGTATACTGATCGAAGAGAATACGCTCGTGGGCAGCGTGCTGGTCGATGATGAACAGACCCTTGTCGTCTTCGCCGAGCAGATACGAATTTTTGAGCTGTGCCAGAATGTGCGGGTGTTCGAGAGTGGATACCGGCTCAAATGCACTTGACGGGGCCGTTGCATGTGGGCCAAGCCGCTCGCTGCTGATATCTCTGATTTCGTAGAGGCGTTCTTCATTGCCGGCCGGAGCTCTGACCGGCTGCATTTCGGGTGGCGGGGTGAAGATAGATGGAGCCGCTGACAACGGTGCCGTTGTCATGCCGGCAGATGTTGCGGTCTCTGTTTCGTATTCCGGCAGGTTGGGGGTGACGAAGCTGCTTTGAGCTGCCGCCGCCGATGGCGCAGAAGCCATGCGCAGCCCGGAAAGGCTTGCCTGCACTGTTTCCCAGATTGTCGAAAAAACCCAGCGTTCATCTTTGAAGCGTATTTCGGTTTTCTGCGGGTGGACGTTTACATCGATCATTGTTGGCGGTACGCGCAGATCGAGAATCAACACAGGGTAGCGCCCCTTCGGAAAAAACGCCGAAATCGCCTTGTTGATCGCCTGCGTCAGCAGCTTTGTTTTAACGACGCGACGGTTCACCAGAGTTGTCATGTAGCGAGCCGCGTTGCGCGGCTGGTTGGGCGGCGAAATGAAGCCGCGTAGTGACATGCCGCCCTGCGCTACGCTTGACGGTTCTTTTAGGGCGATCAGGTCGCGGGTGACCTCGGGCCCGTAAACTGCGAGAATGGCGTCGCTGAGGTTGCCTGAACCATTGGTGGCAGCGACAAGAACGTTGCTGTTGGTGAATTTGAAGGCAATCTCAGGGTAGCCCATCATGTAATGGCAGACTATGTCGGAGATTTGCGCCATTTCAGCCGCTGCGCTCTTGAGAAACTTGCGGCGGGCCGGCACGTTGTAGAACAGATTTTTAACCTGTATGCGGGTGCCGCGCGGAAACGAATCGCTGTCGACACTGGCGACCCGGCCGCCATCTAGCGTGACGCGGGTAGCGGCGGTTTCGCTCTCGTGCCGGGTGATAATACTGACGCGGGCGACCGACGCGATGGTCGGCAGTGCTTCGCCGCGAAAACCAAGGGATGCTATGTTTTCGAGTTCGGCATCATCGACTATCTTGCTGGTAGCATGCGGGGTAAAGGCGAGCACAGCATCCTGGCTGGTCATGCCTTCGCCATTGTCGGTAATCTCGATGAGTTTCTGGCCGCCTTCTTTAATTTCGATCTCGATGCGGCTGGCTTTGGCATCTATCGCGTTTTCGATGAGTTCCTTGACCACCGAGGCCGGCCGTTCGACCACCTCGCCGGCGGCGATGCGGCAGATGGTATCATCAGACAGGATCTTGATTTTTCCGGTTGTCATGTTATCTCCTCAGAAATTGTAGGGGCCGCCCATGTCCCAGCTGGCCACGGCATTGACAGCCAGGCTGTCGGCCGGCGCCAGATGCGCGGTAAAATAGCCGTGCGCGGCGATCATTGCCGCATTATCAGTGCACAGGTGCAGGGTTGGCAGCAGCAGTTCGGCGCGATGGCGGTCGGCCAGGTTCTGCATGTCTTTGCGCAACACGGCATTGGCTGCGACGCCACCCGCCAGAATCAGGCGTTTCGCTCCGGTTTCTCGCAGTGCCAGACCGACTTTTTCGCTGAAAGTTTCGCTGACTGCGTGTTGCAGGCTGGCACAGAGATCAGGCAGACTGAGCGCATCTTTTTCATGTGCAACAATGCGCATTACTGCTGTTTTCAGGCCGCTGAAGCTGAAAATGTAGCCTTTGCCGGCCATCGGGCGCGGCAGTTGATAACGTTTTGGATCGCCGTTATCACCGGTTTTCTGTATGATCGGCCCGCCCGGGTAGCCGAGTTGAAGGTGGCGTGCCACTTTGTCAAATAGCTCGCCCGGTGCGTCATCGAGTGTCTGGCCAAGCACGCGATACTGACGCGGGCCTTCAGCCAGCACAAGATTGGCATGGCCGCCCGAAACGATAAGGCCGAGAAATGGATATTCAGGTGCCCGGCCGGCTGTCAGAAACGAGGCGGTCAGGTGCGCTTCGATATGATTGACCGGTATCAGCGGCTTGCCGGTATACCAGGCAAGTGCCTTGGCGGTGCTCAGACCTACAAGCAGAGGGCCGAGCAGACCGGGGCCGGCGGTCGCCGCAATCTGGTCGATATCGCTGAACTTGACAGCCGCGCTGTCGAGACATTCGCGCAGAAGCGGCAGAATGGCTTCGAGATGCTTGCGTGAGGCGACTTCGGGTACAACGCCGCCAAAGCGGCGGTGAATCTCGATCTGTGACGAAACCAGGCTGCTGATTACTCTGGTGCCGTTTTCGACAAGGGCAATCGAGGTGTCGTCACAAGAAGATTCTATGCCAAGAGTGATCATTGGTTTTCCTCGAATTTGCGCTCGGCCTGCGACGGAATAACATACATGGGCAGCACGCCGAGAATATCTGAAAAACTGCTTGCCGCTGGTTGGCTTTTTATCAGCTCATGCAGCGCTGCCGGTGATGGCTCCAGGCTTGAGCAGTCGGGCAGTTCGCATCTTATACTGTATGTCAGCGATCCGCTGACTTCGTTGCGTGCCTGCAGTTGCGGTGCTTTGCTTGTCTGCTTTTCGATATCAGCCTCTACGACAAAAGCTTTGTCGATAAGCGTTGGCAGCACAAGGCTGACTTTGCCTCTGTTGCCCTGCATTTGCAGGGTTTTCAGCGACCAGCTGAAAATGTCGATGCCGCAGACCGGCTTATCGCCAATCAGGGCGAGAGTTCTGAAAAAAGCGGCAGCTATGCGCAGTCCGGTCAAACTGCCCGGGCCGGTACAGATCGCAAGCCGGTCGAGGTCAGCAAAAGAACTGCCGGCCTGCGCCAGCATTTCGTCGCAGATTTTGCTGATGCAGGCGCCAAGATTACGGTCGGTGTCGAAACGCCGGCTGAAAAATCCGGTATCATCGCCATACTGGCTGGTAGTAGCGTTTTCTGAGGCATCTAATAGCAGGTAGCGCATCTTCAGGGCTCCTTCCACGTCCAGCTGATCAGGCGGTCGAACTCTGACTCGGGGTCGGGCTGTTCGATGCAGACTTCGAGGTGCGGCAGTTTCTGCAGCTCGGCGACGCGTTCGGCCCATTCCACCAGGCAGGGGTTGCCGGTCTGTAATATCTCGAAAAGGCCGATGTCAACTACTTCTTCGAAGCAGTTGACGCGATAGAGATCGAGATGAAAAAGCGATGTGCCGCCGTTGCGGTATTCGTTCATCAGCGTATATGAGGGACTCGAAACATGGCCGTCGATGTTGAGGCCATGAGCAAAACCCCGCGCGAACAGCGTTTTTCCGGCACCAAGCCCGCCGTGCAGAAGAACCAGCGCTTTCGGATACTGCTGCGCCAGCTGCCCGGCGATTTCGAGCGTCTGTTCGGGAGATCGGCTGCGTATCGGTTCCATCAGTCTCTCAATTCGGTTGCCAGTACTATGTCGCGATTTATGCAGGTGAGGCAGTTGAGCAGCTTGTCGCGCAGACTCTGATCTTTTACTGCATCGCGAATCTGCCTGATCAGGTCGATGACCTGCCGGAAAGCCCTGATCAGGTCTCCTTCTGGAATGTCGGCCATCGCCATCATGTCTTCAAAAGCGCTGCCCTGGCTCCAGGCCAGCATCAGGTTGCATATTCGCGTTTCCAGCGGCTTGATGAAAACGTGCTGCCGGGCCAGTGAATTGACAAAGCCGCGCGCGCTTTTGACCTTTTCCGGCAGTTTGGCGACCGGGCGTGGCGTTTCGTTGCTGCTGGCACGCCGTCTGTGCTCGTAGACCAGAGACAGGCAGATGGCATTGATTTCGTGCTCGTTGCACTCATGAAAGTAGCCGGCAAAATAGAGCTCGGTCACCGTTATCTCTTCGGTATGAATTCGACTGGCCAGTTCACCTCGCGCAAGCAGGCCCTTCTCGTCGATATAGCCAAGCTGACGCAACAGTTCGAGCTTGCGCTCATACAGCGGCAACTGCAACTCCTCCTGCTCTTCGAGCAGCCCGCGCCAGTAATTGAGCTTTTTGCGCAGGCGCGAAGCCTGATGATAGCGTGATGTGCACTTATTCTTGCTGCGGCAGTTGCCGCAGATGAAGTTTCTTTCCTGTTCGAGCATTTCCTGGTGCTGTGCCGAAAACTGCTTCTCGATGTCTTCCTGATAATTGCGGTTCTTTTTCCCGCGCATGCCGTAGCGGATCTGGTCAAGCTGACGGTGCATGGTGTCGACTTTTTCTTTCATTTTCTTCTGAAACACCATGAATTCATCAAAATCGTTCTTCTTTTCGGGGCAGCGTGGCATTACCTGCTCGATCTCGTAGCGGATCTTGGCGACTTTCTCGGCAAGTTCCGGTAACGACTTGTTAGCCTGAAACTGCGCGAAGTTGCGCTTGAGAATCATGCGCACCTCGTCGGATTTGTGCCCTGAATAAAGGTTGAGAACGCTGTTGAAAGACAGGTCGAACTGGCTCAGCAGCGGCTCGATGTCACCATAGACAAGATTTTGCAGTTCTTCGATCGTCAGGTCGCGCGGCAGGTGAGGAACCACTACCCAGCCGGTCTTGTCGATGCCGCGTCGGCCGGCGCGCCCCGAAATCTGGGTGAATTCAAGTGATTTCATCGGCCGGAAGGTGCGCCCGTCATATTTTTTGAGGGCATCGTAAGCCACGCTGCGGGCCGGCATGTTAACGCCGACGGCGAAGGTTTCGGTGACGAAAAGCACTCTGAGAGTGCGTTCGGCGAATAGAATCTCAACGAGTTCCTTGAGCTGGGGAAGCAACCCGGCATGATGTCTGCCGACGCCACGAATCAGCTCTTCGCGCAGGTTCTGTGCGGTTTCGAGGTTCTGCAGCTGGTATCTCTCGATGCAGTTATCGACCATTTCCTCGATGCGCGCTTTTTCCTCGGGCGAGGTAAAATCAAGTTTCTGGGCAGTATCTCGCGCCAGTTTGTCGGCAAGTGCCCGCGAAAATACGAAATAGAGCAGGGGCAGTCGATCCTGGCTGCGCAGCTGCCTGATGATGTCGAAGTGTCTGAAGTCCCCTTCTTTTTTGGCGCGACGGTCGCGCGGTCCCTCGGTCATTGCCGATTTGCCACGTAGTTTGCTGCGCAGATCCTTGAACGTCAGCAGCTGCTTGTTGTAGTTGAAAAGAAACGAAAGCGGCACCGCACGCTCATTATGGCTGATTACCTTGACCTGATGGTCGATGACCGATTCGATCCAGCGCGCCAGCTCGTCACAGTTCGGAATAGTCGCCGAAAGCGCAAGAAAACGTACCGTTTTGGGTGAGAAGATGATTGATTCTTCCCAGACGGTTCCACGCTCGATATCTCCAAGATAGTGGATTTCGTCGAAAATTACGTAAGAAACGTCGGCAATGGCCTCCGGATCTTCGATCGCCATGTTCCGGTAGACTTCGGTCGTGACGATCAACGCCTGAGCATCACGGTTGACCACGACGTCGCCGGTCAAAATGCCGACTTTGTCGCCATAAAGTCGCGAAAAATCACGATATTTCTGGTTTGACAGTGCCTTGATCGGCGACGTGTAAATGATGCGCTGATCGGTTTTGAGCACTTTTTCGATGAGATATTCAGCGACGAGAGTCTTGCCCGACCCGGTTGGCGCCGAAAGAACCAGCGAATGACCGTTTTCGATCTCGGTGATTGACTGTATCTGAAACTCATCGAGAACGTAATCGCGGTATTTTACATTTAGTTCCATAAAATTGACAGCTTGTGTTTCCTTGCTAAGTTAAATGCTACGACAGAGAGCAACGAATTATACCTTATTCTCTGCCAAGCTTCAACACTCCACCGAACACAATCAGATGGGATTACTCTGAAACGGCCTCTTTGGTTTCTGTGTTGTAGGTTATCTTCTGGCCCTCGAGACGGCGTTTTTCCATTTTGCCGGTCTTTTTGTTGAGTTCCTGCGTCTCGACCATGGCGTCGCCGGTAAGAATCGCGGTCGAACTTTCGTGTATGTAGTCGAGCCGATGGCCGCGGCCGTAGCTGTCTTTTTCCTTGATGCGCACGTTGCCGCTGAAAATCAGGCGCTTCTGGTCGCGAAAACCCAGCATTTCATCGGCAGTTATGATGACCCATGAGTAGGTGGCGAGATCCCATGAGCGCTCTTCGATCTTTACATTCACGCTGTCAGAAGCATTGAAACGCCCCTTGTCGCTGTCGAAATAGATACTGCGAGCCTCGACATTGGTCTCTCTGATCAGCTTCTGCTCTGGAATCGTTTCGCGGCGATAAAGGCGAGGAGTCAGACTGGCCAGCAGCCAGCGCGGCGAATTGCTGACCAGCGCCCGGTTGCAGGTGAGAATATCGCCTTCGCGGGTTGCTCTGACATCGCCTTCAAGTGTGGCAATACCATCTTTGACCAGCATGGTATTTGCCGTAATTACTATATCTGGCTTGCCTTCAGGGATATGAAAAGTCATACTCCCCGGTTCAAACGATATTTCATTTGCCAGCACACTCAGCGTGATGCATAAAAGTGCCATCGCCAGCAGAATTTTCACCTGTTTTTTCATACCGCGCATTATATCTTATCCCCCAACTCATATCAATCTCAAAATCGTGCTCGTGCTCGTAATCGTAATCGTTCTCGTAATCGTTCTCGTCAGAATGAATGATCCGCAGATTTCGCAGATAACGCAGACTTTTTGTGAAAGGTGATCCGTTTTTCCTAGCGGTCTGTCACATAAGAGTTTAAGAATTAAATCTTAGAGTCTCCGCTTATGCCGGGCT
>CAZMWO010000185.1:0-6826 GCA_964569565.1 uncultured bacterium
GGTTGTATCGGTCAGTGCTCTTTCTGTTCGCGCGCTCATGGTAATGATCGTTCACAGAAGCTTTCACGAGTTATATGGCCCGAATTCGAGCTCGAACAGGTGCTTGAAAAGCTGACAACCCCTCCCCTGCCCTTTGCCCGTATCTGCCTGCAGACCGGATACAATCCTGAATCAGAAGACGAACTCAAACGACTAGCCCGCCGGTTCGTCGAAACCGGTATTGCCACAAGTGTTACCCTGAGCCCGTCGCAAACGGCTCTTGCCGCCAAAATGCTCGAAATGGGACTCGACCATGTCGGGATCGGTCTTGACGCTGCCAGCAAAGAAACCTATGCCCTGCACAAAAAGAAAGACTGGCAGCATGACTGGCCAGCCCTGCTTGAACTGCTGCACAAAGCCGGCGACAGAGTCGAAGTCCACCTGATCTTCGGTCTCGGTGACAGCGAAGAAGCTTTTTGCCAGCGGGTTCAGGCAATTATCGACGGCGGCGGCAAAATTTCGTTGTTCGCGCTGACCCCGGTGAATGGCGGGAATCCACCGGAGTTTGCCGCATACCGCCGGATTCAGGCATTCAGATTTTTATGTGAAAAGAATAAAATAAGATTCGAAAAGTGCAATTTTGCAAATGGCAGGCTGACTGCTGTTCCACTTGCAGGTGCGGCCCTGAGCGACGCACTCGAGAATGGTGATGCCTTCAGAACCTCAGGCTGTGGCAACTGCAACCGGCCTTATTACAACGAAAGGCCCGGGCAGCTTTTTTACAACTACCCCAGACCACTGACTCCAAGTGAGTTTTATGACGCTATCGCAACGATGGATCTGGCAAAATCCTGATTATCTTCTGACCAGAATTATGATGGTCAGGTCGTCCTGTGGTTGATTTTCGCCGAGCCATTTCAGGTATCTACCGTAAATATTGTCGTAATATTTTCTGGCATCAAGATCATAAGAATCCAGCAGCATCTGCTTGAATCCTTCGTAGCCGATCTCACGGCCTTCTGCATTCATGGTCTCGATAATGCCGTCGGTATAAAAAACCAGAGCCTGACCGGCTGCCAGCTTTATATCGAGATTAGTGAATTTCGACTTTTTAAAACCGCCGAGAACTGGTGCCTGTAGAGTAATTTCAGCCGTTTCACACCGGGTTCGATCGACCAGAATCGGCGAGCAGGCGCCGGCATTAGAGTAGATTCCCGCGCCTGAGTCTGCATCATAGAACAGATACTGAAAAGTCATGATCTTGCGTTGTACTTTTGTGCGTGTTTCATGAACGATCTGATGCAGGCGGGCCAGCACCGATGCCGGATCTTTGAGACAATCACGACAGCGCATAACGCCGGCCTTGGCCATGGCCATGATCAATGAGGCGCCAACCCCATGCCCGGCAACATCGCCGGCCATTATCACATAGCCACTGCCTTCGGCATTAAAATAGTCGAAATAATCGCCGCCAAGCTCGGTCATCGGGACATTGCGGCCATAGAGATCGAATCTGCTGTCGCTTATTCCCTGCTGCGGCAGAAGTCTTGACTGAACAATGCCCGCCAGCATCAGCTCTTCGAAGTCATTTATGCTGTTGTTGAAAACTCGTGCCATTTCGCCAAATTCGTCGCCAGACAGTTCCGGCAGCCGGTAAGAAAAATCTCTTTTTCTGATTGCAATGGCTCCGGCCTGCAAAGCCGACAACGGCGAAACAAAACTCGACGCGAAAACCATGGCCAGACCAAGCAGCAGAATGACACCGATAACGCCGGCGCTCAACATGAACCTGCGCTCTTCTGTTATTTGAGCATCGATTTTCGCGAGCGGATAAAATGCGTAAAAATAGTATTTGTTGAGATTTTGCGAGTGGATTCCGGCAAAAACATAGTCTTCGCCGTCCATACTGGTGAATTGAGGCTCGACAGCAGGATGCCCTCGCGTCTTGTCAAATATATCTCTGAACCAGGGACTGTCGGCAACCATTTGCTTATCGTGCGCAAACACCGTTCCGTTCGAATAAATAAATTTGAGCCCAAAAGAATTTCTTTCGAGATTATCTGCCTGCCGGCGCAAAAATTCGCGCTGCAGCACGCCATCTCGAAAAATCACCATAAAGAAGTAGTCAAAAATTTTGTTGTCATGCAAAGACACCAGTTTAAGAAGCACCGGATTGATTCTGTCGCCCCAGCCCAGCGCCAGAATAGTGTCTCTGGCCATCAAAAGATTTTGAATGATCTCATAAAATGGCCTCTGATAGACCATTTCAGCGACCAGCTCGGTTTCGCTGAATTTATCAAAATTTATCGGAATACCGTTGATCACAGAAAGATAGTAGGTGGCTATATCCTGAAATATTTTCAGTTCAAACAAGGCAGTGCTCTTGAGTTTGTGTTTGGCACCTGAAAATCGCCTGTGCCTGCCACCGGCATAACAGCCTGTAATATCCATGACAACCGGAGTTGAACTCGCAACCAGCCTTATGTCCTCCAATGTATCCGCCATTTGCAGCACAATCTCATCGAGAAGCTCTTCGCTGCCGTATTTTTGCGGCAACAGCCCTTTTATGGCAGAAATACAGCGGTTAACCCTCTGAATCATATAAGATCGATTAATCAAACTTCTCCGGTCGACATGCTGGACATAGGCGATACAGGTTTGATAAGCATTGTCTATCAGAGCCGTTCTTTTACGCGCGACATGATCGGAAGCGGCCACCACAAGGCAAAGCAGAGGCAGACCGGTGGTGACCAGCAGAATAACCAGAAGTTGTACCCAGACCGGACAACGATTCATTCTCACACTGCTTCCGGCACTCTTCATTACCATGAGCAGAACGAAAACACTGATAAGTATCAGAAAAACCGTCAGCTTTCCCGGGATGAGCAGGTGCTTATGGAGCTGCAAAGCATACAACGTCCTCATGCCCGCCATTTTGCGCCCGGTAAACATTGTTTGCCCAAGAAAACCGGCTGACCTGCCTTCACGTTCCAGTTCACTGATGGAATTTGCGAGCAAAGCCCGCCTGCCCTTTTCACGCCCTTGCAGCCTGCCATAGAAGAAACCGACACGCATGCCGCGACCATTGAATTCTTTGCAGAACCTGACAAGGCCGACATCCTCCTGCATGGTACGGCGATCAAAAAAAACCAGCGCAGTCAAATTGGCTGATGTAGAGACCCAGAAATCAGGAAAGTTACCGGCCGCATCTGGCCGCACCAGCTTGGGGTGTCGAGAAAATAACGCTGCTGCCAGGCGGTCCCGGTCAAGATGAGGCCCGAGCAGATTCCGCAACTTTTTCACTGCACCCTTAGCACTGTCTTTTCCTTTGTTATAAATGTCTTTGCAGCACTGCCAGACCATTCTGAGTTCAGTCGAATCCTCGCTTAGACCTGCAAAATGATCGTTTAAAACAACCCGGCCGTTTTGATCCCAGATTACGCAGGTCAAGGCTTCTCCAGAAACTTTGCGGTGAATACCAAGTTTTTCGATAAATTCCTGATACCCACCAGACTTTTGCGAGTCTTCATTGAGCCTTCTGACCCAGAACTCCTCGGCATCCGCATTTAAATGCATCTGATCGAGAACCTCCGATGCCGCACGTGAAAATTCCTGAAGTTTAAAGTCACGGTGACGCTGTTCAAGCGTCCAGAAACCCCAGTATATCAACAGATAAAAGACTGCCAACGCAAAAACTGCAGTCAGATAACCAGAAGTGCGCGCGCTCTGTTTTGTCGAAAAAGTGGCCATCAACAGCCCCTTCTTACCAGAATCACCGTCTGATCATCAGATTGTGATTCTGCCCATGCCTCGTGATTCTTCAGCAAAGACTTGAGAAAGCGGTCGACCTCGGGTTGCCAGCTCGCTGCAAGCATCTGCTGCAAGCCTTGATATCCAAGAACCTGGTGATTTTTACCAACTGCCTCCGCGAACCCGTCGGTATGTAAACACAGGGTTTCGCCGGGGTTCAGCTGCAAAGCCACTGGCTGATTTGATTCGGGCTCATTATAGCCGAGGGGAAGTCCGCCAGACTTGACCGGTGCCAAAACCCGGCCACCAGCATCGATAAGAATCGGCATACAGTGCCCGCGATTGATCAGCTGGCACCTGCCGGTTTCTGGTTCAGCCATAAAAAACAGCCCGGTCATGTACTCGCGAGTGCCGCTTTTGCGGTTGAGAAACACCGTCTGATCGATTGCATCGGCCAGTTTGCGCATGTTGGTAAAATTCGCCTTTTCATCGATCATTGTCGCCTTGGCCATTGCCATGATCAGAGCAGCAGAAATTCCGTGTCCGGAAACGTCTCCGATAAAAACCAGCAGCCTGTTATCAACAGTGAAAAAATCGTAATAATCGCCGCCGATGCGCGAAAATGGCTGAGAAAAAGCAACCAGCCTCAGGTTGCCAACATCTGCCTCTCTTGCCGGGAAAAGGCTTTCCTGCACGATCCTGGCTGTTTCAAGATCTTTGAATGTCTCGAGCGTTGCATTGAAAGTCTGTGACAACTCGCTGAATTCGAGGCTTGAATCAAGCGACAGGCGATAAGAGAAGTCGCGCCGGTCAATAGAACTCAGCGCATTTTGAATTTCGCCAACCGGCGTGAGAAAATGACTCGCCAGATACCTGAACATCATGAAGGTGAGCAGTAAAAACATGCCGGCCACCACAGCCATCTGCAAACCAAGCTTGCGAAGCAGCTCTTCGATATTTCTAACCGGCAGCATGTAAAGCAGACTGATCTGATCCATATTCAGACCACGCATGGCCACAGCGGTATAATCACCTGTAGAAAGAGGCAGATCGCCCTTTCTTATAATCTGATTAGTGTAGGCATAATGACCTAAGGCCTTCAAATCGTCACGATCAGCATGCTCGCACGAAATCAGGTCATCATTGGGGTAATAAGCGATGATCTCTGCACCGGCAGACATATTGCCGGCAAAACTGGTTACATGCAGGCGCTCAAAAAAGCTGCGTTGCAGGTTCTCTTTGCGCCAATAGAGGTGGAGCACGGCAAGATTCTGATACTTCTCAGGAATGCCGAGAAACTCGAAATAAAAATACAGCTCATGCGCGCCAAGGCCAATAAAAGATATCTCTCTCTTTTTTGAAACTGCGCTGACGCCAAGCTTGTCGCTTAAAACGAAAGCCCCGCCACTGTCTTTGTCAGTGCTTCGACTCAATGCATTGAGTATTTCCATAGACAGCTGGCTTGCCAGAGTGTAATCAGAAAAAATCGTGCGCCGGTTATCCTCGACGAGGTTCTGGCCGGCCTGATTGTATAATTGAATCGATTCTGGCTGGCAATCACTCATCAATTCAGCACGAAGCTGCTTCAGTGTTGGCGACTGCAGAATCTCAAGCCCGAATTTCTCATTATATCTTCCGATCAGGCTGCTCAGATGCATTGCATGGTCTTCAAGAAAAATCTTGAAATTTCTGTCAATGCCATAAAGCACGTTTATTCCGCGGGTTTGCGCCTCATAAACCAGCTGCTGCCGCTTCTGTTCGAGATATTCAAGACCAATGCTGCCCATGATCAACAACGGAATCCCACCGGCGTAGAGAAATATTACGGTCAGCTTGAGCCTGATCGAAATAAAGCCCGACCAGCGGGTTTTATACCAGACCATCAGTAAAAACAGCAGAGGCAGAAGAACTTTCGCGAAATTGCCGAAATAGCGAAGCCTCTCTCTCTGGCCTGAAAAAAGCAGATCGGAAGAGCAGTAGCACACTGCCCGCCGGCTTTGCCCGACCATCATGCAGCCGACCAGAATATCTGAAAACTCTGCAAAAGCAGCGTCACTCATGCTCTCAAAACGGCTCAGAGCCTGCACCAGCTTTGGCGCCAGAACTGTGTCTGCCGGTGGGAAAAAATTCTCTGAGGCCGGGTAATCGGTCAGATGAACCAAGAAACCGGGCATATCGCGATGAACGATATTCAGAGCATATTCACTGCCGGCTGAGCTCTGAATGAATTCGTCGTTGATAAAGCATAAAAATCCAAAACGCTCGTTTATTCGATACCAGATTCGGCTCCTCGGCCCAGGCGGCGAAGTTTGCAGGGGTTTGCCCTGTTGACCGCTCATCCAGGGGTACCGCAACTGATAGATGACCATCAGCTTACCGAGAAAATTGCGCAAAATTTTAGCTTCTTTCTCGACGTCGCCAAGGGTTACCAGGTTTACCTCATCACTTTTTTCATCCCAACGCCCCAGTAGATCTGAAGCCCGTTTTAAAAAATGATAGGTTTTTCTGATGATGTAGCCAAAAGAAGTTTCGTCAGATAGTTCTTTGACCAGATCACCCCCGGCGTTCCAGTAAACAAAGGTAAAGGCGCCAGGATAGCGGTTTTGCAGCTGTTTTTTAAGCTGACCGAAGGTTTTTTCGGGCTGGCGTGATGCAAGCGCCAGGCGGTTTATTTCGAGCAGCAGATAATGGGAAAAATACTCATTGTCACTGAATTTTTCGACGGTTTTGAGAACGTGATCCATTTTACCGGAAATTTCTTCGCGATTGTTTGCAGCCTTGATTCTGAACATCTGCTCGAGCCCCAGATTTATCAGGCCGGCCGGAAACAGCACGAAACAAAGCAGTATTCCCAGCCATGAAACCAGCGGGAACCTCTGAAAATAACCTTGAAACGAACTCTTTTCTGACATCCCCATCAATTTAACACAGACATAACTTCTCGACAAACTCCTGACAGATTGTCATTGCATACAACTTACGGACGCTTGAGCTGAATGGTAACAAAACTAGTCCTCTGTCACATAAGAGTTCAAGAATTAAATCTATGCTTATTCTGCTCATTCGGGCTCTCGGCAGGATCCCAACGCTACAACTC
>CAZMWO010000186.1:0-3546 GCA_964569565.1 uncultured bacterium
CGTCAGAGAAATACTGGAACTGTTCGAACGCAACTGGGAAGACCTGACCCTGAAAAAATGGAATGAGACCGGCGAGCTCAGCAAATACAAAAAAGCCAAAGAAATAATTACCGAGTTCTCACCTCTCAAAACTGTCGATAAACTTATACGCGGCCCGCTGCCGGTATATTTTGAGCAACCTCCGGTGTTCGACGATGTCAGCGCACGCTTTGTGACAACCTCGCCGATCAACGAACAGGACGACAACGTTCTCGACCTCTTCGAAATTTACCTCAACCGTGCCCGCAGTGAAGTGATTCTCGAAACCGGTTATTTCATACCGACAGAGCGCCTGGTAAACGCTATTGCCGCGGCCCGCAGCCGGGGCGTTCAGGTCAAGATCATTACCAACTCGCTTGAATCAAATAACCACCCTTACGGTGGACTGGCCGGCCGCGCGACCTACGAACCGGTACTTCGCACCGGCGCCCGCATATTCGAGTGGCAGGGTGCCCAGACGCTGCATTCCAAAGTCAGCCTGTTCGACAACTTCGCGGTTACCATTGGTGCCTACAACATCAATTCGCGCAGCCACAGCTGTGATTCAGAAGATGTCATCGCGCTCGAAGATCACCGGGTTGCCAGGGCTTTCAGTTATGTTTTGAACAAAGACCTCGGCCGCTGCCGCGAAATCACTCTCGAAGAAGCCATCAGCTGGGATAAAAACCTGATAACCAAAGCCAAAATGAAATTTTTCAGCCTGTTCAAGTTCATGTTCTGATCATCGGAAAAGTTTAAAAGGCTGTTTCTCTCATGAAACAGCCTTTTTTTATGCCTCACACTCAACCGGAACTGTTAATCAGGACAAGATTCTTGCCGAATACCTGATAATGGTTTAAAATCCATATTGAATAAACAAGCAGATGGGTCGCGGGAGAACTGAATGGAACTGAAAAAACGACTGGACAGTCTTGAAAAGATTATCGCCATGGGCGAAAAACTTCTGACCACCTTCGATATAGAAGAACTTCTCGATGCCCTTGTCGACAGCGTTTCTTCACTTATGTCAGCGCAGGGAGCGACGTTGTATCTGGTCGATCCCTTCGACAACCGCCTGGTATCTCAGAGTATCAAGAGCAAGGGTGTCAAAGAAATTTCGGTAGCTCTCGATCATTCATCGATCGCCGGCTATACCGCTATTACCCGCAAAAGCCTCAATATAAAAGATGCTTATGCCGACCTGAGCGAAATTCACCCCGACCTCAAATTCAACCGAAGTTACGACGAAATCTCAGGGATAAAGACACGCAACATTATCAGCCACCCTCTGCTGGTGCATAATGAGTTGATCGGTGTATTTCAGGTGATCAACAAACTGTCGGGTGATTTCAACGATGACGACCAGGTTATGCTGCGCAATTTTTCGCTGATCGCCGCCATCGCCATAATGAATGCACGACTTATGGAACAGGTCATGGAAGCTCAGGCGAGTTCCTTCAACGTCATCGAGAATACTTCAGACATGGTAATAGCGCAAAATCGCAATGGACTGTTACTGCAGATCAACCGCAGTGCCAGCGACTTTTTGCGACAACGCGGCCGCAACACCAACGTATCCGGCAAGCCATTTACCGAGGTATTCCCTGAACTTATAAATTTTACCTCAGAAATCAGAAGAGTCATTGATGGGCGTCTTGATAAAGCGGTTTCAAGTGGCATGCCGGCCTATGTAATTCTGAGCGAGCGCAGCCTCAGCCAGAACATCGAAAAGGTAACACTCATCGTAAAGAACATCGGCACCGATAACGTTGATACACCGGTGCCGCCTACCGACAAAACCCACGACTGACCGACAAGTAGATTCAGGCAGCGTGAGCAGCTGCGACAATTTCACCAATCTGAGCTTCTGAAAAGCTGTTGGGCGATTTTTTCCAGAGAGAAAGAAATTCGATGTTCTTGCGCGCGTCGATGCGCGGAACCGGCACCAGCGCATGCAGATAGAGGGCGGCAGAAGAATTGCAGAATTCCTGCAACAACCTGATAACACTCAGCTGGACAACCGGGTCGATGATGATGCCCCCCTCGGGAACATCTTCTCTGGCGGCTTCGAACTGCGGCTTGATCAAGGCAATTATGGAACCTCCGGCATTCAGCATGACAGACGCCTTTGGCAGAATATGGCGTAGAGAAATGAATGACACATCGGTAACCGCCAGATCAAAAGGCTCGCCAAGTTCAGTATCGGCAATCAGCCTGAAGTTGGTCCGGTCTTTTACCGTCACTCTCGGGTCGTTTTGAATCTTTGCGTCAAGCAGGCCATAGCCGACATCGAGAGCAACAACTTCGGCAGCGCCATTCTGCAGCAATACATCGGTAAAACCTCCGGTTGAGGCACCTATATCGAGACAACGGAACCCGGCCACCAGCATGGAAAAATCTGCAAGAGCCCGTTCAAGTTTCAGGCCGCCACGCGAGACCCAGCGACAATGCCTGGCTTTGTGGTCAAGAACGGTATCAGCCGGCAGACGATCACCGGCCTTTTCCCAGACACGGTCGCCACTGCGAATCTCGCCGGCCATAATCAAGCGCCGGGCAGTATCGAGATCAGGGGCCAGGCCCTGTGCTACCACCAGTTCATCAACCCTGCATTTTTTTGCCACAGCAGACTCCGTAAATCAGCTGTTGCCGATATTACACCAAAAGCGTCAGGCATTCACGTTGATTTTAACGTCAATGATGATAGAATTAAATATTGCAGATGCCGATATAGATTTAGAATCAGATGTGGATGACAGGAGAGAGACATGGCAGAGATTATATGCAGCCAATGTTCGGCGAAGATCGACATTCCCGATGGCTATAATCTGCCTTTTCTCAAATGCGACAACTGCGGCGCACATCTGAAAGCGCCACAGGCAAGCGATGAGCCGACATACAGCCTGCTCGATCCGGCCGCTCGCGCGCGCAGTCAGCAACCGGTCGACCTGAGTTCATTGCCGCCACTTCCCCCCTCAGAACCACTGCCTAAGAAGCAGAAGTGGCGCAATCTTACCGAACCGGTAATCGTCTCGGCGGCGCGCAAAGAAGCCGCCGCGAAACAGGGGCCGAAACCAATCAAAGTAAACGCTTCAGTTGTCGATGAGCGATCGTTTATCGAAGACGCGCTGGGCAGTAGTGGTATGGAAATGCTCATGCAGCTGACAGCTGCCTATATGAGCGAACTCAACGAAAAAGCACGGGCAAAAGCAAAATCAAGATCCATGCAGGCACTTATGCGTTCGCGCGTTACGGCTGAACTGGCGAACCGCGCGCTGGCGTACGCTGAAAAGAGCGATGAAATAGACAATATCCTCTGGGATAATTACCGCTCAAATATGATCAGAGGCCTGATAATTTTCGCAGTCGGACTGGTCATATCGATTCTGGTATATGCATTGGCGCACCCGGGCTGGGAATTAGTATTGTTTCAGGTGCCTTTTGCCGTTGGTCTGGCTTATGCAGTTAATGCCGGCATCAACATGGCGGGACTGAAAGTGCCGGTATTGCGCAACGAGATGGTTCATTACG
>CAZMWO010000186.1:3556-6785 GCA_964569565.1 uncultured bacterium
CATCATCGTTTCCGCCCTGATGATTTTAGCTTACATCGTAGCGGGCATCTGGCTCTAGGCCAGGTTTGGAAAAGGCACAGGCGGGAAACGGCTCTCGACAATCATTTTTTTGAGCCGCCGGCGCTCGTATAAAAAGCAGATTCCGGTCATAAAGAAGGCGCCAAGGTCTGAGGTGGGCATTACATACCAGACGCCGTTCAGACCAAGGTATTCAGGCAGGACCATCAGTGCCGGAATAAGTATGAACACCTGCCTGACAACGGTCAGAACGAGACTGGTGCGCGGCCGGCCGGTAAACTGGAAAAAATTGCCGGTGATGATAAGAAAGCCGACGATAGGCAGCATCACCAGAAATCGTCGAATAGCTGACGCACCCTCGCTGATCAGTTCAGAAGTATTGTCGCTGACGAAAAGAGCGAATACCGGCTCGGGAAAGAACTGGATAAAAACGAAAAATATCACGCAAACGGCTGTAGAAAGCAGTATGGCCTGATACAAAGCCTTTTTTACCCGGGCGAACTTTCTGGCGCCGTAATTGTAGCCGGCAACGGGCTGAAGGCCCTGACTGATGCCGACTATCGGCATCTGCCAGATCAGGCTGAAGCTCATGATGACGCCCATTACCGAAATGGCGTTATCGCCGCCAAAGCGGGCCAGCTGGTTATTGAAAAGCGACATCTGGATGCTGGCAAGAGCATTCATGATGAAGTGTGGCGAGCCCATCACCAGCACGGCCCTGGTTGATTCCCAGTTCATGGTGAAATTGCGCCAGTAAAGCTTTACGACACTGCGGCCACTCAAAAAGTAGTGCAATACCCAGACGGCTGACACTGAATAGCCGATAACGGTTGCCCAGGCGGCGCCGGCCATTCCCCAGCCCATGATGCCGATAAAAATGTAATCGAGGATGACGTTGATGACTCCGCCGATTATCATGGTTTTCATGGCAACGCGCGGGTTACCCTCGCCTCTGATGAAGCTGTTGGCGCCGAAAGAAATATGATGCGTCAGCGTGCCGATGACGACTATGGTCGTATAGGTGTAGGCATAGGGCAGAACGTTTTCAGTGGCGCCAAAAAGCATGAGCAGGGGCTTCATGAATATCAGCGCAACAACCGTGAACAGAAGCGAGGTCGTTGTGAACAGGAAGAGACCTTGCCCCAGCAGGGCTTCTGCTTCTTCGTAACGCTTTTCGCCGAGTCTGATCGAAATCTGCGAATTCGTACCAAAGCCAATCAACATGCCCATCGCCATGGTGATCATCATCAGTGGCATGGCAACAGTGGTGGCGGCAATGCCGAGTTCACCAACATAACGACCGAGAAAAATGCGATCGACAACATTGTAGAGCGAAGTTACCATGGTTCCGGTGATTGCCGGTATGGCGAACTTGATCAGCAATCTGCTGATTGGCAGTGTTTCAAGATCACGGGTCTGGCTCATGTTTTTCTCAGTATGAAGTGTGTATGCTCGCCGAGTGAGGCGAAGGGTTCATCATAACAATAGTGCTTTTCGAGGGCAATTGCATCTTCGATGGTAACCGAAGCCGTCTGCTGGCGGGTAAAAAACCGGTGAAAGATTCTTATGCCGGCTTTTGACATGAGCTCGAGGCTGTTTTTGGCAAGCATTCTGCGCAATTCAGATTCGGCGATAAGCGTTGTCGGTGTCAGTTTCTGCGCCTTGCGCGGCCGCCCGGCGAGGGCGGATTCGACCTGACCGTTGATACCCCATTTAAGAAAAAGTTTGTTGCGGTTGAAGAACAGCAGTGACATGGCGCCGCCGCTTTTGAGCATGGGTGCGACTGCGGTGATTGCTTCAGCCGGCTCTGCCATCCATTCGATCACTCCGTGCAGCATTACCAGATCGAAACTTCGGCCAGCGAGGTGACGGGGCAGTTCCTGAATCGGCGAATGTAAAAGTGATATGCGCTCCTGCAGACCGGCTGACAGATTCTCGCGCTCAGCCAGTGCCAGCATTTCGGCCGATAAGTCGCAGAGAGTGATCTGATGACCCATGGCGGCCAGCCATCTGGCGATCTGGCCCATGCCGCCGCCGGCGTCGAGAATCTGCAGTTTCGACTGCCCCGCCAGTTCGGGCAGGCCGCTGTTCATATCGTATTCAAGCATGGCCAGCCTTACTGCGCCTTTGTTCGAGCCGTAGACGTTACGTTCGAGACGGCGGGCGAGACTGTCGAAGTTTTTATCCATCAGTTCGCGACAATCTTAAGATGCAAAGGCTTGCGCGGTGGCACTCTTAGATATTTATACTCCGGGTAGCCAAGCATGACCGCGCCAAAGACCTTGTCTTCAGTTGTCAGTCCGATCTTTTCGTTAACCAGTACAGCCTGCGACGCCGCGCGCGTAGTAAAGCCGGCCCAGCAGGTACCAAGGCCGGCAGCTTTTGCGGCCAGCTCAAAATTGGCGATATAAATGGCGGCATCGAGAGAACCCCAGTCGTAACGGGCGGGGCCATAAACGAGAAGCAACTGCGGCGCTTTGCGGTTGACCGGGTCAAGGCCGCTGTCGAATGCCTGCACCATCGGCGCCATCTTTTCGTTGGGTCTGAAGGTATCGATCACTGCAGCTGAGATTTCGCGCACCTTGTCTTTGCCATTCACCAGCACCCAGCGCAGGAGCTGAGTATTCTTCGCAGTCGGGCAATAGCGAGTTATTTCGAGCAGTTCTTTGACCTGTTCGAGCGGTACCGGCTCATCCTTGAATTCTCTGATCGAGCGACGGCTCAGCACGAGCGAGCGCAGTTCGTGCAAACTGGCAACTTTTGCCGGATATGTCTGATATTCAGCGGCAGCCAGACCTTCGACGGTAATCGCATCACCAGGGCAGGCCGCCGCACAGTGCCCGCACTTGATACAGGCAGTTGCCAGACCAGTGTCTACGCTGGGAACTTCGCCGATTTTACCCTGAAATATGCCAACCGGGCAGATACTCACACATATACCATCTCTGCGACATTTTGCCGCATCTATCGTTATTTTCTGGGCAGTCATAAGCACTCCTTCTTTCGTCGTCTCCGGTTTCTCTGCCGTTACCACTTTTCTGCCTGAAAAACTGGCAGAGGCGGCTAGTTTTGCTTTGCTAAGCGAACTTAAGAATGAACAATGATAAATTGTAGCACTGCTTTGTTCAAGCAATATTTAATACCTGTTCTTTTGCGCAGGGCAAACGCATTAAAATGTGAGCAAAGATCAACAAAGGGCGCAGGCGGGCAT
>CAZMWO010000187.1:0-5531 GCA_964569565.1 uncultured bacterium
GGCAGCCCTGAAGATATTTACAAGACACAGACTGATTGGCTGGCAGCGACGATCCCAACCAATCAAACCAGAACGACGAATCAAACCCATGAGGCATTTGCTCAGACACCCAGCGCTCCCGGTGTCAAAACATCTGTCAGCATCGATGAAAGCATGCAGAACGGCACCTGGATCGCCGGGGGCGCCGTCTATCTGAACGCCACCGACATCAACGTCAACGGTCTGATTCAAAGCGGCTTCAGCGATTACAAGATCAGCCTGACCTCGACCCCTGCTCTAACCAACAAGATTGCCGCTTATGACAATTCCTATCAGGGGCAGGAGATCACTCCCGACATGCTGAGCGCGTATAAGCTCAATACCGGCGGCATTACCAAAGATTCGAGCGGCAACTATCATTACGTAGTTCAGGCATATTACAATCCGCAGACAAAGAGCATAGTGCTCGAGGATATTTCGCCACAGGGCGGCAGAATATATCTCACCGGGCGTATCTCCAGCACCGGCAACGGCAAAATTCGCGCCTTCGACGGGTCGGCGAATGTCAACCTCAGCGTCGCCGTTGATGTTCCGGGCAGCAGCGGCAAATTAAAGATTCCGGTGACTCTCGGCCGCGTCGATCTCGGCGATGAAGCCGGCCTGGTCAGCATCACCGACACCGCAAAGAAGATTAAAACCGAATTTACCCGCAATGCAACGACGGTCACCCAGTATGATCGTTACGATTACCAGGCCGTTTCTGAACGAAATGGATGGTTCTGGACAGTGTCATACAAGAAGGTGGCTCTGCCCGACATTGTCACCGTTCTTGGCGCTCAGGCAACCTATCAACCGACTGTCGGGATGACTTATAACTGGACGACGGGGCAGAAAATTTCGGGCACCAACAAGTGGGCAAAAGATGTCAAATTCAGAGTCTGGGGCGCTTATACCAAAACCAGCAGCCAGCTCAAACTCGAAGAACAAAAAAGCGAAAATCTGATTTATTCCGGCAGCACAAGCAATCCGAGAGAGTCCGGCACCTTTATCAGCACAACTGGCGGCACCCCCCTGGAATACTATATTAAGTATACCAAAAACGTAAACAGTTACAGTGAGTTTTTCCAACAGTGGAAAACCTTTGACAACGCGATACATTCAAAGGGCACCGAACATTACCTGTGGGGCAACACCCAGGACTCGAGCGTGACCTATCAGCATGTGCTCAAAGCCGATCACCCGATCAGCATCGGCTTTATCGGTTCGACCAGCGGCGGTTATCTTAACCTGACATCGGCCGGCAACATCACTCTGAGCAACAACGTTACCGGCAAAGCCGGTTCGACGCTGACAATGACCTCAAACAATGGCTCGATTCAGCAGACCGGCGGGCGCCTGGTCTCAGACAACTTCAATTTCAGCGCTGCCAGAGGCATCGGCAGCGATGGCGCCATAAACTGCAGAGTCGTCAGCGATACCGGCTATCTCAACGCCATCTCGACCACAGGCAACATTAACATCGCTGCGATCAATACGAGCGGCAAATACGGCGATATAAAAATCAAGGAGGTGACGACCACCGGCAATGTCATTCTCGATGTCTATGGTTCGATTTACAACAACTCCGCCAATTCTCTGATTACCGGTCGCCGCATAGATCTGGTCAGCCAGAACGGTCAGATCGGCAAGGCGAACGGCGGCTGGCTCTTTATCAAAGGCGGACAGACAACAATATCTGACCTTATGCGCCAACTGGGCCTGAAAGATCTGCTCATGAATGATACTATGTCATCTTCGGTCAACGCCAAAGCCAAAGGCAATGTCTGCCTGCTCCAGGTTGACGGCGATATGCGCCTTGGTCGCATCGAATCGACCGGCGCCAGCGTCGATCTGAAAGTGGCGAACGGCAGCTTCGACAATGCTCTGCCGGTTAACACGGCATCAGGCAAGCGAAGCACCGACGCAATGATAGAAAAATGGCTGGATCTTGGCCTTATCAGCGCGGACGGGAAGTCTACCGGCGCGACGGTTAAGGCAACCGCCATTGATAATTACAAAAATGCGATCGCGGCTGAATACGCTTCTTATATAGCTCAAAAGAGCTATTACGCCGCGAATCCCAAAAAGGCAAAAACAGCCGACTACAACGCCATGCACAGTAAATACGGCAAATACAATTCTGCCGACGCATATCTGAACGCCATGGCAAACAACAGCACAAGCGATTATTACATGATTATCAACGGCACCTATGGCTGGACGCAGGATCAGCTGCTTTACGCCCTGCAAAGCTCGATCATGAACCGCACCACAGGTTCGACCGACAGCTACAATCGTGACGCCAACATCATCGGCAGAAATATCACTCTGTCGGCCCCCAATGGCGGCATAGGCAAGGATGCCGCCGCTGAAATTGTCGATCTCACCAACCTCGGCAGTAATCTCGCCACTCTCAAAAAGCTTGCCGCCGCTGAAGCTGACGATATCATCTGGGACGAAGCCAACGCCAAAGCCACTATCAGCAAGACCACCGCGATCGGTATCAAGATGCTTTCGAGTTCCAATTATCTGAGCGCTACCGCCAGAGACAATATCTACCTCGCGGCCGCGACCGCCGATCCGATTTATGTCAAGTCGGTAAATTCGGGCAACAACAACATTCGTATGCTCGGTAAAAAAGGTATTTTCAATTACAACAACAACGCCACCATAAACTTTACCGGCAAAGATCTGCTGATAGAGGGCGGCTCAAGCTCTATCGGCACCGCCGACAGAGCTGTTTCCACCGCTCTCACCGGCAAGCTGACAGCACGCGCTGACGGGCTTATCAACCTCTTTCAGAACAGCACTGACAATCTTGTGATATCGGCTCTTTACAGCGGTACCAACGCGACATTGCGGGCACTGAACAATATCGGCAGTGTCAATACCGGTGATGCTTTCCTCGATTCGGGCTATCTGAACGTCGCCGGCAAACTGACTCTCATCTCGGATAACGGTGATATCGGCGAAAACGACTCCAGTCGGGCCCTTCGGATATTGTCCGGCAATTCCGGCTCAGTCAATGCAACCGCCAATAATGTTTATATCAGCGGAAAAACAGATTCATCGGCTCAGTCTTCGTTGAATATCGGCGATATTTCCGTAAAAACCGGCAGAAACCAAGGTATAGTGAAAATCATGCACCCGAACGACAGTAATGTGGTCGTGAACCTTGTCGGCACGGTTGTTGCTAAACTACTCGATATAACGGCCGGCGGTATAACCCAGAACGAAAGCACCAGCGCCCTTACGGTCAATGAGCTCTGGGCAGCTGCGGCAGGTTTGTTGTCACTTGACGGAGCCAACAACAGAATCGAAATTGTGAGACACGCCATGAGCCGGAACGATAATGTGGATCTGAAGATCAGGACATTTTTACCGGAAAGGCCTTTTAATAATGTTGAAGAAATATCTGCCGGACAAAAGGTCTACTTGAGAAGTGAAGGTGATCTTTCACTCGTTCGAGTTTCTGCGCTGAAAGATATCGACATCGACATAATAGGCTCGCTGTTGGAGGCAAGAGAGATCAAAAGCGATAACAATGTCGAAATCAATTCCACCGGCTCTATCAACGCCCGCGATGTTCGTGGCTTAAATGTAAATCTGAATGCCGGGGTTGCAGCCAGTTCGATTGCCGCAAATATTCTACAGTCTGCCAGAATGGATCTCAGACTGCATCATGTCGATGACGAAACCAGGCAAAACAGGCTTACAGGCAGCAGCGTCAATAATATTGCCGACGCCGGCGGCAGCAACGCGCATGATCTGCTGGCCAGAGCCAATACCTACGGTCTGACTGAAGATGTTGATATCATGCTTGCCAATATAGATGGCCGGCGGGTGACTTTGACCATCAATCACGATCGGGGCAGGGTGAATATCGATCAGGCAAAAATCGGCGAGTCGATGGATGTCACCGCCGGTGGTTTCAAGGGCGGGCTGATTGAGCACACAGGCACAGATGATAATCTGAAGCTTGGATTCAACGGGGTTAACGGCGGGTATATGAACGACGTGACAATCGACAGGGTTACATCCGACAAAGGCGTGCATGTGGTCAACCTCGACAGCCGAACAGCCAGAATCGATGCCGCAACCGACCTCTTTCACCTGAGCAGTGTCGATCTTCTTGGAAAAGGCTACTTTTCAAACAACAAAACTTCTGTCGTCGTTACCGGCAGCGACAATGCTTCGCTCGAAATCAGACTGGGCGATTCAGCCAGCGTCACCAGTCAGCCAAAGGTTCGCAGTGACATGAGTCTGGTCGACAGGATCGCCAGCATTGTCAACAGCAGTTCAGATGGTATGAAAGCCAGCGGCGAAGCGACTGAAGCGAGTGATAACATCGGCAGTGCCGGCGGAATCGAGTATTCAGATTCCACTGACCTCTACGGTGAAGAAGCACCCTTTATGATCGCCACGCGCGGAGGCAGGATTTATCTGATGGCTGATGATAATGCAAATGACGGCGATACCTCGGATGAAGGTGACGAAGAAACTTCTGAAACGGATAACAATAAATGATGCTGAAACCCGGAAAATATCTACTGGCTTCTTTACTCGTTCTTGTCTGCATGACCGGCGCTGAGGCGCAGCCCGCCGCACCGGTTCTCGAGCCGGCGAACACTCCCGGCGCTTATCTCAACCGGATTCTCGACAATCTCCAGAAAGCCCGACTGGAGCGTGAATTGAAAAAGGAAATAGAGAGTCACACTCAATCCGAAGAATCGGCAACGCCGCCGGCGATTGAAGCGAAAGTGCCTGAAACCAGAGTGACGTTGCAAGCGGTTGAATTTTCGAAGTCGATGGTGCTGACCCCGGAAAAATTGAAGGAAATGGCAGCCGGCTATATCAATCGTGAGATAGGCATTGCCGAGCTGAAAGAGTTCATTGGCGGCATCAACGCCTGGTATCGCAGGCATGGTCATATCACCGCATTAGCCACCCTGCCGCCGCAGGAAATAAAGGACGGTATCTTGAAGGTGCTGCTGATAGAAGGTACAATCGGCAATATAAAGCTTGAAGGCAATGTCAATACCCGTTCAGGTTATATCAGAAGCCGAATCGAAGTTCCGCCAGACGAACTTTTGGATATCAGAGCGGTCGATCGTGATCTGGTGCGCTTCAACGGCACCAACGACATCAAAGTCAGGATCAAGCTACAGGCCGGCGAAAAGCCGGGCACCACCGATTGTCTCATGCTGGTATACGAGCCGGAGGATAAAACCGGAAACCTGTTTATCGACACCGCCGGCAACCGAAATACCGGTGAAACCCGTGTCGGTATGACGGTTTCAGACGCGAGTCTCACCGGCAATCGCGATGCGCTGGCAGTCACGGCTTTGATGACAAATCGCTCCAAAGCGGCAATGCTTGGCTATAACTTTCCGATCGGTCGCCGAGGCAGCAAAGTTTCTTTATATCAAAGCGCCAATAACCTGCAGTTTGACAGTGCCGGCCTGGAAATTCGCGGAGAGTCAAGCTCTACCGGCTTTTCTATCACTCACCCC
>CAZMWO010000187.1:5541-6778 GCA_964569565.1 uncultured bacterium
ACTGATCTTCGATGCCCACAAACAGGATTCCAAAAACCGTGCTCTGGGCATGACCTTTGTTGACGACAGTGAAAATCGTTTTTCGGCAGGCTCGTCGTTTCTCAGGCTTTCGCAAAGATCGGCGCTGTATTGCCGGCCGACTGTGGTTTATTGTGACTACAGCGGACTTGGCGAAGACAAGATAATACGAAAATATCAGCTCGATGCGATGTGGCAGAAAATTCTGCCCGGGAATCAGCAATGGAACTGCAGACTCGTCGGGCAGAAAGCCTGCGACGAATTTATTCCTTCGGCCGATCAGTTTTTTATCGGCGGCATGTACAGCGTAAGAGGTTATGACGAAAGCGTCATCGGTGGTGACAGCGGCATCAATCTCAAACTTGATTACTTTTTTCCGATCAAAGGCTATAAAATGACAAAGATGTTTGCCTTCTATGATTGGGGTAAAATATATGGTAAAAGTTTTGCGACCGACAGAATGATTCATTCGCTGGGTTTCGGCTTCAGTCATTCGTTTGCCAACGATTCTCAGCTTGTTCTCAGTGTGGGTTACCCGCTCGTGAAAAAGCTGAACGATCAGGAAATGGACGGGCAGAAGATAGAACTTTCGATGAATGTTTCGCTATAAAAACCTTGAGGAGAAGATAATGAACACAAAAGCCGAAAAATTCGCTAAAATGCTGACTGACAATGAAATCAACTGCTTTGTCTCCGAAGAAACCAAAGACGAGCTGAACGCGGTTCTTTTCAGGTCGACCATGGAAATCGAGGGGCAGCGTCTGCCGCTGGTGGTCATAATAGATGACAGTATTTACGTCATCTGTCGCACCCTGATTGCAGGCAAATGCCTGACTGACAAAAACCGCCTCGAGGTTCTGAAGTATTTGAACGGTCTCAACAGCAGCTATAAAACCTTTAAATATTTCGTGACCGAAGCCGGCGAAATCGTTATGGATATCTGTCTGCCCACTACCAACGAGCAGTTTGAGCCCAACATGATCAGAGCGCTCATCGATCTGAGCGTCAAGAATCTCGAGGAAAACTATCGTCCTCTGATGCAGATAGTCTGGGGAGATTCAGCCGCCACAGCAGCTTAAGCCGATAGAGCCGTTCAATTCTGCCGCGATATTACCAGCCTTTTTCCCATGGGAGAGGGTAAGGGTCGTTTTGCATACGCTCTCCTATCCATTTATACAAGGTGGTATCCTCACCGCGAACTGTTACATAACCGGTTCGC
>CAZMWO010000188.1:0-6770 GCA_964569565.1 uncultured bacterium
CTGGCCGGCAAGCTCTGCCGCCATAAGATCGACGGCGGCGAAAAATTTGTCGCGGCGTCAAAACGGCTGCGACCAGCTGTATTGATGATCACTGTGTTTTTACTGCTCGCCGGATACAAACTCAATCTCAACCTGATCGAGCCTTTTTCGGCATTTTTGCTTAACGCGGCTGCTGTTTCGGTGCTGTTACTGGCAGCGGTGTTCCTTATTTTGTCATTGTTTATGCGCAGACCCTGGTGTAACTGCTTCTGCCCAAGCGGTGTTATCGTCGAGAATTTGCGCTTCCCCGGAGTCTTCAAAGACAAACAATCAGCCCCGCAGGAGGATGGAAAAATGAGATTTGCTGAAGTTCTCAATTTGTTACTGGTTATCGTGATAATTATTCAGGTTCTTTCAACTTCGCGCATGGCGCAGTCACAGCCCGTGCCTTCAGCGCCGGTCGCAAAAAATGAAACGGTATCGGTGCAACCGGCCTCTGGCCTTGCAAATGAGGCTGCTGCAATAGATAACCCGGTTATCAGGAATATTCACGAACGCAAAAGCGTTCGCAATTTCACTGCCGCTGAAGTCAGCGAAGAACAGCTGACGACATTGGTTAAGGCGGGCATGGCGGCCCCGACCGCGCGCAACCGCCAGCCCTGGCAGTTCGTCGTGATTCGCGATAAAGCCGTTATGAAAGACCTTGCCGATAAGCTACCTTATGCCAAAATGCTGGCGAGCGCTGCGGCAGCCATAACTGTCTGTGGCGACCTCGAAATCGCAAAAGCCGGTAACAGCGAAGGTATGTGGATGCTCGACTGCTCGGCCGCAACCCAGAACATATTGCTGGCGCTCGAAAGTATGGGTCTCGGCGGCGTCTGGACCGCCTGCTACCCGTATGATGACCGGATGCAGACTGTCGCAGCCGCACTGAATCTGCCTGAGCACATAGTTCCGCTTTGCGTCATTCCCATCGGCTATCCGACCGGAGTTGACAAGCCAAAAGACAAATGGAAACCTGAGCGTCTGCACTGGAACAAGTGGCAGTCTGATATAAAATAGTCTCCGGCGCAAATCTGCCGGGCCATAATTTTTCTGCGAATTTTCGCTTAACTGTGTTAGAATTCGCCATTATACCTGCTTCGCAGCTTTAGACCATTTCCGGGGAGGTACTGACAATGTCTTTCAAGCTTGAGAACCACGAGAATGCCCAGGTTGTAACAGTGACTGACAGCATCTTTTTTGACGCGGTACAGGATTTTGACAGTGCGGTTCAGCAGGCTGAAGCCGCTGGCACCAAAAGGGTGATCATCAACCTTGCCGGAGTCGAAATGATATGCAGTTCTGCTATAACTACGATTGTCAAACACCATATGAGTCTGCAGAAAAGCGGCGGAAAACTGGTAATCGCGGGTTGTAACGAATCAGTCCTGAAAATCATGCAGCTGCTTGGCTTGAACAAGCTCATGACATTTGCTGACGATCTGTCGGCAGCATTGAAGCTCTAAGGCGGAGGTAATTTATGCTGGCGATAAAAGATCTTTCTCAGGCAGATAGAGAGCTCATTCAGAAGCAGATGCAGCGTAAGGAACTTGACCGTAATGAAGTTCTTTACAAGGAAGCCAATGCGAGCTTGTGCATGTATTTCGTAGAGAGTGGCGCACTCAAGCTGGTCTCGCGCAAAGCCAAAGACGGGCGTGACGATGTAGTCCTCGGTGCGGTTAAGCCAGGCGGTTTCTGTGGAGAAGTTGCCCTGCTTCGCGAAGAGTCTTTGTATGAAGACACTGCCGTGGCCATGGAACCTACTGTAGTTCTTGAGCTTAACAAAGAGGGGCTGCAGAAGATCATGCTCGAGTCGATGACGACTGGAACCAAGCTTCTGCTTGGCATCAGCCGCAGCATTCGCGAAGCCATCGCGATTCCGCAGGCCCAGGAAATGGCGCACATCATCTCTCTGGTTTCGCCCAAAGATGGCAATGGCCGCACAACTGTCGCGACGCATCTGGCGAGATACCTTGCTGCCGCCGGTAAAAAGGTCATTCTGATCGATGGTGACCTGCAGCTCGGCGATGCCAATGTTCATCTCGGCCTGTTGGCGCAGCCGCATCTGGCGAGACTGGTTCAGCTCGAAGAGCGCATTGTCTTCGATTCGATCAAGAGATATTTTCAAAGCTCAAATGGCGTGTTTCTGCTGGCCTCACCCGCACAGCCGCAGGAAGCCGAGTTTGTCTCGCGCTCGAACCTCAACCAGGTGGTGCTTGAATGCGCCCGCAACTGTGATTACCTTATTCTCGATGTGCCCAGCCATATCGACGATCTTTCGATACTGCTCTGGGATCTGTCAGACCTGATGCTTTTCGTAACCAGAGCCGATATTGCCTCGCTTACTCGCCTCAAGCGTCTGGTCATGGCGGTATCACGCCTCGATTACCCGCCAGAAAAATTTCTGGGTGTGGTTAATGAATACACGCCCGCTCAGGCTGAATATCTCGATAACCTCAAAAGCATAATACCATGCAGGTGGCATACAATTGCACGGGCAGACGAAGCATTCGCTGAAGCGCTGCTCAAGGGCGCCGCAGTGTGGCAGATAGACCCTGCCAGCGCCGGTTCAAAAAATCTGCAGGAACTCTGTCGGCAAATTCTTGGGCAGGCTCCGCAGACGCAGGAAAAGGGCGGCGTGTTTACCCGCATTAAATCATGGTTCGCGGGCGCGTAGGAGCTGGCGGTCACTCCAGTAAAGACGTTCGAGTTTTGTCAGGAGTCTGTTATGAAAGAGTTTTTTCTAAAAAACTCGCAGGTTGACTGCGATCAGGCCGTTCACCTCGGTTCGGGCGTATGGTGGGTCGGATTTCAGGATGAAAGCAGCGGCCTGCATTGCAACCCCTATCTGATTATCGATGGTGACGAGGCGGTAGTTATCGATGGTGGCAGCCGCCCGGATTTTCCGAGCGTCATGATGAAAATTCTGGAAACCGGACTGAATCCAGCTAAGATCAGTGCCCTGATTTATGATCACTATGATCCCGACCTTTGCGGCAGCATTCCCAACTTTGAAGAGATGATCGGCCGTCCCGATCTCAAGCTTATAACCACAGCATTCAGTGAAACTTTTATCCGCCATTACGGTGCCAGAGGAACGTTTTCGCACATATCTAAAATGGGTTACCGGTTCGTTTTTAAAAGCGGTCGTGAGTTTGAGTTCATCACGACTCCATATTGTCACAGTCGTGGCAGTTTTGTCATTTTCGACCGCAAAACGAAGATTCTTTTTTCGGCTGATTTATTCGGCACTTACGACAAAAGCTGGCAGCTGTTCATGACTTTTCCAGAAGGCTGCTGCGGTGGACAACCCTGTGATATATGCGCTCAAAATGGCATTCAATGCTGGATAAATGGCTATGTTGAATTTCACAAAATGCTGATGCCGTCTTCAAAAGCACTACGCTATGCGCTTGCAAAACTTAAAGAAGTGCCATTTGAAGCGGTGGCATCACAGCATGGCAGCATTCTCGACCGTCGCAGCGCCCTGATTCTGCTTGACAAGCTTATGCAGATAGATGACGTCGGCATCGACAACATTTACCCGGAAGAGAAGTGAGCCGCCAGAGATGCAGAGACTGAAAGATTTTCCGTATGAACTGATCAGCCCTGACCGGATGCTGCTGAATCAGGACGGACAATTGCGCCAGCAGATGCTCGATATCTGGGCTGAACTGCTGGATATGCGCTACGACAGCGAGTTGCTGAAAAAGCTGGTGATGCGCTATGCCGCTGCCGAAAGGCGGATCAGAAATCTGCATAAACAGCTGAGTGATGATGTTGCGGCAGCAGCTGTTATTCAGCAGACGCTTCTGCCGGGCGTGCTGCCGAATTCAGACCGCATCACTGCCGCCTGGAAGTTTCAGCCCTGCGATGCTGTTGGTGGTGACATTGTTGCTTTGCGGGTCCTTGATGACGATCACTGGGCCTGCTACGTGCTCGATGTGGCCGGTCATGGGCCACGTGCTGCCATGATTACCGTTTCGGTCGCGCAGTTTCTCAAACCGGCTTCAGGCATAGATATGCTGAGCCCGACAAAGGTTATGGACGCGCTCGAAGAAGAGTTTCCGTTCACCCGCTTTGGCAGCTTTTTTACGATACTCTACGGTGTTCTTGATCTGAAGAAGCGGACATTTTCATTCTGCAATGCCGGTCATCCGTATCCCATGCTGGCACGGCCGGGCTCAGACCCCGAAATGATCGTCGGGCATGACGCTATGCTGGGTCTCGGTATCAAAGATCCGCGTAATGAGATGCGCGCAGATATTTCCGGCGGCTGCAGGCTGTTGCTCTATACCGACGGGCTTACCGAATGCGTTGCGCCAGATGGCTCTTTTTATGGGGAGGAGCGCCTGATGCGTTCTCTTGCCGCCAATCTTGACCAGCCGGCTGCCGCTGCTGCCGATGCAATTTTCGATGCAGCACGCGCTTTTGCTGCCGGTACCAGTTATAAGGACGACTTTACCATGCTGCTTTTGCAGAGCTCTGACCAACGTGCATAACCTGATTCTTACCTGCGGCCCCGCCTGCGAAAACGACAAACTGCTGCTTAGAATGGCGGCCATTGCCACAGGTTTTCGCCTCAACATTGCTCATCTCAGCGTAGAAAAGCTGACCGCCTGGCTCGATCGCCTGCAGAACCTGCGCCTGGAGTCCGGTAGAAATTTTTCTATTATTCTCGACCTGCAGGGGGCAAAAGTCAGAATCGGCCAGTATCCTGCCGTTGCGTCATTGCCTGTCAGAGTTGAACTTTTTCACGGAGAAGCTTCTGACAGCAGTGAGCGAATTCCGGTGCCAGCTGCAAGCGTTTTTGCGCAAACCTCCACCGGCGATCTGCTGATTTTGAACGATCGTCGCGTAATTTTGCGGATCATCGACAAAAGTGCCGGTGTTCTGCGCGCCGAAGTTGTTCAAAACGGCCCTTTGAGTTCCGGTAAAGGGCTGAATTCTTCTGATCGCGTGTTCGAACTGGCGCGGGCCACCGAAAGCGACCGCCGGGCCATCGAATGCAGCCAGGCGTTTGATAACATTGCCTATGCCGTTTCTTTTGTTGCCGATGGTAATGAAGATAAAATTTTCAGGCCGCTCGTCGGCGGCAGTCGGCTGATTGCCAAAATCGAGCAGCGTCGGGCCATGCTGAATCTTGCACATATTGACGAAAAATTCGATGAACGATGGCTCTGCCGTGGCGATCTCGGAGCCGAAGCCGGGCTGAAAGAGCTTGGTCGCCTGCAACAGCAGTTTGCTTCCGAATTGCCGGGTTTGCGAAAACCTGCTCTTATTGCCGGTGAAGTGCTCGGCTCGATGGTGGCAAACGCTTTTCCGTCGCGGGCAGAAATCGTGCAACTTTATGATTGCTGTCAGGCCGGCTTTTCTGGCCTGGTGTTATCAGACGAAACTGCCTGTGGTTCTCAGGTAGCAGCCGTAATCGACTTTCTCGAATACTGGTTCAATGAATGAAATGAATTTTCGTTGCCGCGAAGAGATTGGAAATTATCTCAAATACCCGGTTTCTACGAAGGTTTCGCACAAGTTTCTAACCTCATTCGATGCGGCTACGCCAGATTTTATTCTGCACTTCACCGACTGCGAGGCGGCGATGAACCCTCTTTCTATTCTTCTGCCTGAATGTCTTATCTCTGAAACTCAGCCTGGCTGTCCGGTTGTGCTGCAACCTGACGGCCTCAGTCTCGGCGGCTGCAACCTGCCGGTCGGAAATGCCATCTGTCAGATTGAGCATCCTGAGCTTGTTGATTCTGAAATGCTACAGGAAAACCTGTCTCGCATTAAACGCAGTATCAGCCTTTTTGGCCGGTCTTCGGCGGTTTCGCATACGATAGCGAATCTCGGGCGGTCAGACGCTCCAGTGGCTGAAGCCATAAAACTGTTGAACACCGGATCAACAGACCTCAGCCTCTTTACTGCATTTGTCGGGGCCGGTGAAGGGCTGACTCCCTCGTTCGATGATTTTCTTGCCGGCATGCTGTTTGTTGATCGCTTTTATGGCTATAACAGATTTATTGTCTCTGAAAGCTTTTTCGAAATCGCTGCTGCACGCACAACCCGCCAGTCCGTGCAGCAGTATCGCTTTGCTGCCAATGGCCATTTTTCGCGCCAGTTCGAGCAGTTCGCTGTTGATCTGGTGCGTCGTCATATTGATAATTCAGAGTTGCTGCGTCTTCTGGCATGGGGGCACTCTTCCGGCACCGATATTTTGTGCGGCATCTGGCATTATTTATCGCGACAGGTTAGAATAAACGGGTAATTACACGCAGGAAGGTATGGAATATGTATTGTCCGATATGTAAGGGCGAATTTCGCGAAGGTTTTGAAGAATGTACCAACTGCCAGGTCAATCTGGTAGAAGATCTTGATAATATTACCGAGCAGGTGCGCGGCGAAATTAAGCTGTGTGTGGCATGCGAAATCGAGGCTGAGCCAGAGGCTAAACGTTGCCCGAGTTGCGGTATGAAGCTGATCCGGGCCGTTTTGCATGACGACACCTATGTCTTTCTCGAAAAGCCGCCTGAAGATGTCGCTGAAAGCGCTCTGATTCCTGACGTTGAAGAAGAGCAGACGTTGAAGAAGAGCTTATCAGTGAACTCGAATACTACACCGAGATTCCTGACGACGAAGGCGTCGTATTGATCGAATCAGAAGACATTGCGCTGCTGGTAAAAGTGCAGGAAGTCCTTAACAAGCACGAAATCTGCTTTCAGTTCAGACCAGCTACCGATGCCCCCGGAGCG
>CAZMWO010000189.1:0-6770 GCA_964569565.1 uncultured bacterium
GCGGTAAAACACGTCGGCGTCTATCTCCGAATTGAAATCAGAAGACAGAGTATACGCCTCATCGATGTTTCCCATGACGAAAATCAGCAGATTCGACAGGTCAAGTTCGTTCTGGCCGCTGAACTGGTCAATAATGTCCTTGATAAAGCGCAGCGTTTCTCTCTCGTCGAACTTGTTGAGAACTGCCCTGACGTCTTGAATCAGCTTGAAATCGCAACCTTTTCTGCGAACCTGCAAAAAAGCCTGCAAAGATTCACCGGGAACCAGATGAAAACCCTCCTTTTCTGACAGTGCACTGCGACGCCGGAAATAGAGTTCCTTTTCGGCAAGCCTGACGCCGGCAGTAATTTTGCCCTTCTTCGCCTTTACGCCATTCTTGATCAGCCCCGACAGGGTGTGATAAAGTTCTTCGAGGTCAACGATCCCCCTGCGCATATAGAATGTGCGAACAACTCCTGAATCCAGCAGATCCCAGATCAGGCGGTTGCTGAACATTTTTTCTTCATTACCACGCTCGTCTATCGTTCGCGCATGCTGAAATTCGTCGAGTGCAATAATCTTGCGCTCAAACCAGGCGATTCTTTCGAGATCATGAAAGTCGATTCCCATCGTGCCGCCGCGGCCAAGATCGAAGCTGGCGAATCCTTGCGAGCAGCCAATCAGCTGAACCAGCCGCTTGATCAGCGCGGTTTTGCCGACACCTGTCATTCCCCACAGGTTGATGATGTACGGCCTTTCCTGAAGCTCCGGAAAAATGAACCAGCAGCTCATCTGCCTGACAATCTCGTCGATAATCGTGTCGAGCCCGATGAATTCCTGCTTGAGCTGTTCTCTGGCAGTTTCCAGTATCTGCATGTTTTTCGCGAACCTCTCGCTGTCAGCTGACAATTCAGTTTTACCGGTAGTTTTTGCTGTCATGTAATTTCTCCTTGTCGTTGTTACCCTCATCCTACGCACCGCCAACGACAAAGCATGTCGCACCAAAAAGAAGCATACTTTCGGCAAAAATTTATGTACCTGCGCCGGTTCTTTCCGCATGACATGTTTTGTCGTAGCCGACCGCTATAGTTAATGCAACAGGGAGGCTAAAATCGGCATGCATGCCGCCACAACAGGTCGTATAAATAGTTGAACAAATCAGGTGAGGGAGAACCATATATATGTCAGACAATAATGTTTCCACCGGTAACGGGCTTCTGATACTTCTGGTAGTCGGCGGCATCGTCGGCTATCTGGTAATGGACGAAAAGGGCAAGACAGAAAGAGCACAATTCGGAACCCCAACCAGACAAAGCCGGTCGGTTGCGCCTCCGACACGTTCGCGCGACCGGTATTCGATGAAACAGTATAACCAGCTGAAATCAGGCATGACCTATGAGGAAGTCTGCAAAATAATGGGCGGCCAGGGTCAGGAACTGAGCAGAATGAGCCTCGGTGCTGAAGAATTTGCAGGCTACATGTGGCAGAATGATTCCGGCGGCAATCTACAGTGCCAGTTTCAGGGCAACAAAATGACATCCAAAGCCCAGTTCGGCCTGCGATAATTTTCCGTCCGCATTCTTACCTTAATGCACCGCCGCGGTGGTGTGCATCACGAGATTGCATCTTCTGATTCTGTCTCTCAGATAGAAAAACTGGTGTAACGGCAATTGTTCGTTAAACCTCAGTCCGCAAAGCAAAACTAATGACCACACGAACAGAATATACAGAATCTGTATAATTCCTGTTGGGCAATTATAACCAGGAGAGAGCAAAATGAATCCCCACCTCAATGCATTCCGGTATTACAGCGAAAACGAATCCAGCGAATCTCTTGAAAACAACCTTTCTCGAGCTTTGGCTATCTGCATCAAGAAAGACGCACTGTTTCTTACTGAATTTGTTCGCAATGTAGCTTCGCACGAAGACTTTCTTGCTGTATTTGACGGTCATGTTTCCAGTAATGACTTAATCATTGACCTTCAGGTCAACACAAGAGACCTGGATCCCGATAACTTCCGGAAGATTTACGCTGTTGGAGTAACCGCAAGCCCAAAGTTGGGTTTGGACGATTTCTTTCAACAGAAAAGATTGGAAGCAAGCAGAACAGTCACAGATATTTTCATTTCAATAAAGGACATTGCTTTTGTTATAGAAGTTAAGCGTTCTGCTGAAAACTGCAAAGAGCAGTTGTTCAATCAAATTGTTTCATTACTTCCAGAGGAACCCTGGACTGAAAAAGTCCTGCCAAGAGAACTGAGTTGGCAGACCGTTGTAAAGTTGCTTGAAAGAACACAAAACTCTTACTCCTCAATAGGTCATAGATCGATTCTAATTGAGGATTTTCTTGGCCTAATTGATGCTCGTTTTCCTGAATGGTTTTCTCCCAAACCATTTTTTCAGCTTTTTAGAAAAAATTCTAATCTCGCTTGGGAGACCAGAAAACTTCAGTTGGCCCAGAGGATGAGGCAATTGCTATTGTCAACAGGCCGAAGTCTCCTCGGGTATGCTGATAGACTTGGTCTTGAATTAGAAATTTCCTCCGCAAAGGAAGTGTTACTTGATTTTTCCCTGCAGAATGGCGAAGAGGGACTCCTTGTTTCGATTTATCCAGGCAACACCAAACAACAAGGATGGACATTGTTCGATCGTGGGTTTCCATGGGAGCAACTGAAAAATATTGATTACGATGGCAAACAACTTCAGCTAACAACCTATAGGCATATCAAGTTTTCCCACTGGAATAGGTATATCACCTGCATCGAATATGAAAAAGATCAAGGGTTAAAGGAGTTGTATACCAAAGAGAACTTCAATCATTCGGGCAAATGGGATTACAATGACTGGCCGAAACTTGAGGGGATTCTGGATGAGCATTTTGGGGATAATCTTGATTGGCGGACCGCTTCCAAATGGAAGGAGAACTTCCTGGATAGTGATAGAAGATATTGCACTGTTTCCTTCGGGTTCTATTTTGGAGTTTGGATTAGTGGCAATATCTTGGCTACTATCGATTCAGATGAAAGCAATTTTTCAAAAGCGCGCGATTTCACTCTTGGCGTGATCGATAAAATGACCAGTATTATTGAGCCACAGAAGTAATAAGAAATGCCCAACAAGTGCGTCGACGCGGAAAAACCGGCCGGATCACGGGTATGTTTATCGCAACGGGAATTCAGCGATTTTCACCTTCGGATTCCCAGGGGTTCTGGCTGTAACTTCTTCAGGTAATAGATTATTCAGGTATGACATATTCTGTCATACTTTACTCGCTAGAATGAGGCTGGAGCTTAAAAAAGTTCACATCTCAACCTCGGGAGTTTTTGCATGAATAAATTGCGCGTATGTGCATTTGGCAAAACCGGAACGAAACTACTTTCTGAGCTGGTTCGTCAGAAATCCTTTCTGGCCAGAAACCTCGAGCTGATTTTCTTTATAAATGAAAAGAGCGATGGAACCTGCGATTTTGTGCCACCCGACCAGAATCATCAAGCTGTCAGGCTCAGTCAAAGCGAAGATTTTGCGGGGAAAATACATGAGAAGCTTGCAGGTTCCACATGCCTGCTTCTGATCGCGGGACTTGGTGGCGCAAATGGCGGTCGGCAGTTGCTGGCCGCTGTAAACGAAGCGATTAAGAAAGGAATGACACTTTCCTGTTTTGCTATCATGCCTTTCAGCTATCAAGGTGCCCATCGCCATGATTTTGCGCAACAGGAACTTTGCCGTCTCAAAAAACTAAGCATTCCTCTGACACTATTCAGTTGCGATGATAGTTTGATTAACATGAACGATGAGACTTCATATTCTGAAAGCATGCTGAACGCAGCCAGGCTTAAACTGCTTGAAGTGCTCAGGGCACAAATTGAATAGCACTAACGTTAAATCTCTGAGATGCAATTCAGACGAGGCAACTGAAGAGGCCGATGAACAATCGAAACAATTATTAAAAATCCTGAAAGAATTTGGCGTTGAAGCCAGTATTTCGGAAATCGTCTTCGGCCGATCGGTCTCACGCTATGAATTACGAATTGACGATGCAGCTCCCAGATCTCGAATTACTTCCCTTATTGACGACATGAGCCTTCGCCTGGGGGTCTCCTCAATTCGGCTCGAATTCCCATTTCGTGGAAAACCATGCGTCAGAATTGAGGTTCCTAAGTCCAGACCGCAGCCTGTCCTGTTTTCAGAACTTGTGCAAAACCTCTGCTTTGTCCGTGGTAGCAATAAACTTAATCTGGCAATCGGACTCAACATAGAAGGAAAACCGATACTTGTCGATCTGACTGAAACTCCTCATCTTCTTATTGCCGGCTCATGCAGTTCCGAAGTGAAGACCTTTATCAATACAATTATTGTCAGTATCCTTTATCAGGCAAAAGCTCAGCATGTGAAACTGATATTGCTCGATTCAGAAACGCCAGGGCTCATCCCCTTCAGTCGAATTCCTCATCTTATGTTCCCGATTATCAGTAAAAAGGAAAAAGCCGCAGCAGCTTTGCAATGGGCAGTAGAAGAAATGAATCGCCGCTATGAAACTTTCGCCCGTTGTGGAGTTAGAAGTATTTCCAGCTTCAACGCAGAATTGCCACGTCTGAAGACCGATATTGATTCCAGACTCGAGATAATGCCGCGTATTGTGATCATTATTCTTGAACTGGCTGATCTTATTGCTACAGAACCCAGCTTTACTGAGGCTTCTATATGCCGGATTTCACAGATGGGTACTGCCGCTGGTATTCATCTGATTATCGCCGGCTGCTGTCTTTCCAGCAATGTCCTGACCGGTCTTATAAAAGCAAACCTCCCTTCGCGGGTTGGTTTTGCAGTTTCTACATGCAAAGATTCCCGCGTAATTCTTGACATGAAAGGAGCTGAGCGACTTCTGGGAAACGGCGATCTGCTTTTTCTACCCAGAAACAGCAAGAGACCGCTGCGCCTTCAGAGTGCATCGATATCTGACGACGAATTGCCGGTCTGGCTCGCTAAAACCAGCTCAAAGAAGCACTCATTTAAGGAATCAGATCGATTCTGTCCTTCACCGAAAATCTTTTGAAACAGAAAGCTCGGAAGCGCTTATCTGGATTTCCTGGGACTCAAAGGAAGTCAGCTGGGCAACCAAAGATGGAAAGCCGCCAAAAGCCCTGGGGAGTAAAAAAACTCTGGCCGGGAAAAAATAAAACAAGGGTTAAAACCTGAGCCAATGAGCAAAACCCGTTAAAACAGCAGCCTGCTTCGCAATTATAGGTCTATTATGTTTTAACCCAGTTTTCGAGTTTTAGTTCAGAAATCCTGGCAAATTCCCGGGTGTTGCTGGTTACCAGCACCAGCTTGCGCGCAAGAGCCTGCGCAGCAATCTGCAGATCGTAGGCACCGATCATGCTGCCTTTTTCTTCGAGAAATGCCCTGATCCTGCCAAATTCCATTGCATCCTGACTGGCAAAATCTATAATCTCGAAAGGCGCCAGAAATTCCAGCAATGCCTGGTATGAAGCTTCCTGCCTGCGGCTTTTCTGAATTCCGTAGGCAAGTTCGGCAATGGTAACCGATGAAATGCAGATTTCGTCTGCACTGCGTTTTCTGACTTCGGCGATTACCTCAGCCGGGCGACTGTTGATAGTGTAGATGCAGATATTGGTATCGAGCAGATATCTGGTGCGGCCGGCTATTTTTCTGGTGATGGGCATGGGTTTCGCAGCTGTATTTCCGGCTGGTTGCGCTCAATCATAAAATCCGCCGGGAATTTTCCTAGTGAACCCTCAAAAATATCTGCCACAGCGCTTTTTGGATACAAAACGACGAGGTTGCCAATCTTTTTGATCAACACTTCAGATTCTTCAAACCGGCACTCTTTTGGCAGTCTTACTGCCTGACTCTGCCCGTTCATAAAAATTTTCGCTACGCGCGCCATATAAACCTCCACAAGCATATACTACAATATATACTTTTGCATTCGTCTTGTCAAAACCAAAATCCCCCTTTGCCATATTCGCATGATTGCGTTATCATTGTCCGCATAACGCACCGAGCCGCCGGGCCATACCGCCCGACGCTTGCAGCTGCTACAGATAAATTCAGATCAGACACAACACAGAAGCGGGGTCACACATGGCAGTAAAGAAATCAGAATTATACAGCTCACTCTGGGCCGGTTGCGATGAGCTCAGAGGCAGCATGGATGCCAGCCAGTATAAGGATTACGTGCTGGTAATGCTGTTCATGAAATATGTTTCCGATAAAAAAGACCCGATGATCCAGCTCCCTGCTGACGCCAGCTTTTACGATATGGTCAAATACAAGGGCAAAAGCGATATCGGCGACAGAATCAATAAAATCATCGGCGAATTTGCCAAAGCCAACGGGCTGACCGGGGTTATCACCGTTGCCGATTTCAATGACGACGAGAAACTCGGCAAAGGCAAAGACAAGGTTGATAAACTCACCAATCTGGTCACCATTTTCGAAAAGCCCGAGCTGAATTTCAGCGGCAACCGCGCCGAGGGCGACGACCTGCTTGGCGACGCCTATGAATACCTGATGCGCCACTTTGCCACCGAAAGCGGCAAAAGCAAGGGGCAGTTCTACACTCCCGCCGAAGTTTCGCGCATCATGGCCAGTGTAATCGGCATCAGCAAATCAAAAAGCCAGACCGAAACGATTTATGACCCAACCTGTGGTTCGGGTTCGCTGCTGCTCAAGGCCGCCGACGAGTCGCCACACGGCATAACCATCTACGGCCAGGAAAACGATAACGCCACCCGCGCCCTTGCCGTCATGAACATGTGGCTGCACGG
>CAZMWO010000190.1:0-5370 GCA_964569565.1 uncultured bacterium
ATTCGCGGCCCGGTCGTGCTCGATTTCGCCCGCGAAATCACGCCGCTGCTGAAAAAATACGGCGAAGTGCCGCTTCTGGTAAACCTGTGCAAAGGCATGAACGAAGAACAGATCAGAAACGCCATAAACATGGCAAAACAGTCGCAACCGGCCGCGAATGTTATCGATCTGCTGGCAGCCTTCATTAACCGGCCACTTGCCGGCGAACTATGCCGCCTCGTCAACATCGACCCCGAAACGGCCTTCGGCAAACTGCCCGGCCAGCAGCGCGACAACCTGATCAAACTGCTGACCGCCACACCGCTGACCGTCATCGGGCACGCCGGCTTCGCAGCAGCGATGGTTACCCGCGGTGGTGTTTCCCTCAAGCAGATCAAACCAGAAACTCTCGAAAGCCTGCTTGTAAAAGGTCTCTATTTTTGTGGCGAAATCGTCGATCTCGACGGCCCCTGCGGCGGCTACAACCTGCAATGGGCCTTTTCCAGCGGCCATCTCGCCGGCCAGCTCAAGTAAGCAGTTTCATAAAATGTTGTAACAGATCAATGTATCAGACTGCTGGAAGCTATCTGGATTTTTTGTTAAGCGTGTCAAGAAGAGCCACAGCCTTTTCGTGGCCAGGGCTGCGCTGAAGAAGTTCCTGGCAGACCTGTCTGGCTTCGTCTGTCTTTCCAGACTTCGACTGAGCAAGAGCCAGGTAATAGGCGTAGTTGTCGTTTTTCGAATCAGCCTTGTAGCAGATTTCGAACAGCGGCAGCGCCTCGTTGAGTTTCTTTTCTTTGGCCAGATTCATGGCTTTCTTAAAAGTCTCAGCCGTCGCACCGGCCTGTTCGACTGGCGCAGCATCAGCAGGGGTCGATGACACTTTGCTTGCAGGCTTTGCGGCCGAAAGCAGTTCGACCAGATCTTCTTTGTTCTCAGCTTTTGCCAGTTCGAGAGGCGAAATACCTTCGTCGTTCTTCTGATGGGGATCACCGCCGCCAGCCAGAAGCAGCGAGACAATCTCACTCTTGCCGCCTTTCACGGCACTGTGGAGCGGCGTCCATTTTTTTATCGCATCGCCGGTTGTCGGCAGATTGGGATTCGCGCCATGTTTGAGAAGAAGGCTGACAACCTCAGGATGGCCGCTCATCGACACATAATGCAGAGGTGAAACACCGTTCTTATCGGTTCGGTTGGCGTCGGCTCCGGCTTCGAGGATTCTCTTGATAACATCAGTCTTGAGGCCGGGCGACCAGCCGCTTATTGCGACATCGAGCGGATAATCGCCGTTCGACTGCTCAACTTTCGGATCGAAACCAGCTTCGATCAGTTCTGCAACCAGATCATCACGCGACATTCTGATGGCAAGAATGAATGGATGCCCCTTATGCGCACTTTCGAGCATTGTTGCCATCATCTGAGTCTCGGGGTTATTTTTAAGTCTTTCCATTACCGCCAGAGCTTCTTTGGCAGCCGGGCAGTTGAAATCAGGCTGATCGGCATGCAAAATCGTCACCCCCATGGTAATGGCGAGAAAAATCATTAACGCGAATATGTATTTGTTTACGGATATCATGTTTGATCTCACTTCTGTCTGTAAAGTGCAGCTCGCTTTGGACTGCTATGGCCGCATTATATCACTTCAACGATCATTAACAATCAACACAATTTTATTGATTGGAATAACCGGGCTGGCACTGTATTTATGCAGAATATTTTAAAGCATCATACAGAAGCATGCACAACAGGAAAATCTGTAGTAAAATTGCCGGGTAATTTGAAGAAATAATTCACGGAGGTCACCATGCAGAAGGAACGTAAAGCAAAGGTCATTGAAGTTCTCAACAAAGCCAGATCGATGGAACTCTACGCGATTCATCAGTATATGAATCAGCATTATGGTCTGGATGACGCCGACTACGGCGAACTGGCAGCCAAAGTCAAGCTCATCGCCATCGACGAAATGCGTCACGCTGAAGCTTTTGCCGAAAGGATCAAGGAACTCGGCGGCGAACCGACTACCGATGTTGCCGACAAGGTTAAAAAAGGTCAGTCAGTTAAACAGGTATTTCCGTTCAACGCCAAGGTTGAAGACGACACTATCGACGATTACAACCAGTTTCTGCTGGTCTGCCGGGAAAACGGCGATAACCTTTCAGTAAAGCTTTTTGAGCAGATCATCGACGAAGAACAGGCTCATTTCAGCTACTTCGACAACATCACCAATCACCTCGAAAATCTCGGAGACACCTTTCTGGCACGCATCGCCGGTACTCCGGCCGACACCGGCCCGGCATCGAAAGGCTTCGCCAACCAGCCCTGATTTTTTACGCAATCATTTGCTGCAGCGCCTTTTCGGGGCGCTGCTTTTCTATTTTGAGCTCGCTGTGATATCATGACGACATGAAACGCATCATTCTCGTAATCTTTCTGATTCTCGGATTGTGCCAGAGCCTGTGGCACACCGACCGGGAACTGCTGCCATACAATCCAGAAAATGCCGGACTCGAGCTAAACGAGCTCTGCTCTTCTGAGACAACGCTCAGCAGCCCCAGGCCGGCCCTGCGTTTCGGTCAGATATTCGCTTTCGGGCGTCAGCAGCCGCTGCAGTTACTTCACTGCCGGCTGAAAGCGGCAGGTCAAACCGAGCCGTCTAGTTTTTTGCCGAACCGGCACCGGCACCGCGACCCCGATGATGCGGTACTTCCGCATGAATGGGGCATGACCCTGATTCAATTTCCCCGCAGCGACGGGTGATCCTTTCCGGAAAGAGAACCTCATAATCTCATCACAGACTTATTGCGCGACTTTTTTATGCCGCAGTAACAGTAACCGGTTCATCTGAAAGGATAAAATCATGGACAAAGGAAAGACCTCGTCAAATAACCCTGAAAGCGCCGATAACAGCGAAAAACCTGCTTCAGTGATAGTTGATATTGTAGTCAAAACCCTTATCACTCTTGCGATAGGGCTGCTCGTCATGTATTCGGGCCTGGTTTGATTAACTGTATGCCAATTTCGACCATGTCAGAGAGGTCGCAGGTCTTATTGCGGCCTCTCTGGCCAGTTTTTTTACTATTCTTTCTTCAAGTGAGGCCATAATGATTTTCAATCTTGAATTGGGGCTCATCGAAATCATCGCAATGATCGGAGCCGGATTCTACCTTCTTACCGTTGCCGCTGACTGGCTGGTAACCGGCGCCTCAAGTCTGGCAAAGCGCATCGGCGTTTCTTCACTGGTAATCGGGCTTACCGTAGTTGCGTTCGGCACCTCGATGCCAGAGCTGGTTGTCAGCGTTGACGCCAGTCTCGCCGGCAACCCCGGCATCGCCGTCGGTAACGTTGTCGGCTCCAACATCTTCAACATCGCGTTGATTCTCGGCATTGCAGCGCTGATACAGCCAATCGCCTGCAGTAAAACGGTTATCCGTCGCGACGTTCCCGTCATGATCGCAGTCGCCGGACTGTTCTGGTATCTGTCTCAAGACCGGCTCATTTCAAGGGCAGAGTCGATTGGCCTGTTCTGCCTTCTCGTGATTTACACGATTTATTCATACTACAAGGCCCGCAAAGAGCCACAACCAGAAGACAATGCCGATACTCAGACCGAAACGCCGACGACGCTCCGGGCAGAACTCGGGCTCATCGTTACAGGTTTTATCGCCATGATTGCCGGTTCGAAGCTTCTGCTGCAGGGCTCGGTTGCCCTTGCCAAAGCCGGTGGGGTATCTGACGAAGTCATCGGTTTGACGCTGATCGCCGCCGGCACCTCGCTGCCTGAACTCGCGACCTCGGTGGTTGCAGCCATGAAAGGTCAGTCAGACATCGCTGTTGGCAATGTCGTCGGCTCCAATATATTCAATATACTGGGCATTCTGGGAGTTGCCGGCGTAATCCTGCCTCTCAAAGTCTCGGATCACATGGCACAGCTTGACTGCCCGCTGATGTTCGTCATCAGCCTCGGCTGTCTGCCAATCATGCGCAGCGATCTTAAAATCACCCGTCTGGAAGGAATCGTTCTGCTGGCAGCCTACATCGGCTACACCTGGGTGCTCTTCCAAACGCCGACCTGAAAACGTTCTGCAACCGAAGCATTTGCGCAACTCTCAACGCGCCCCTAGCGGGCGCTTTTCTTTCGCCTCCAGTCCTCTTTCTTTCAAGCAAACATCAGTGTAATCTGCGCAATCACCCGGGCGCCCTTTCTTTCGAATCAAGTCCTGTTTCTTTCTTTCCAGCAATCATCGGTGTAATCTGTGAAATCTGCGGATTGTCTTCTTATCAGCGTCCGGGAAGTTCGGTGAGATCCGACCAGTATTTTTTGGGTATGAACTTCTGTTGCAGGGCCAGATTCAGGCGCTCACGCACGGCAATGCTGTCAAAAAAACATTGCCAGAGCTTTTGTGTCGAGTCTTCTTTAGGGGAAACGGCCGGCAGGTCAGTCGCTGCCCTTTCGGTTATTGTCCAGGCGCGCAGGTCGTACATCGCCGCGATTTCGCGCCGGCGGTCGTGAATTATCCAGCGCTGGTCGGCGAAACGTTCGACAAAATGCGGCGCCAGAATCGGCAGAATAAAGTTATCAGGCTTGATCGAAGCGTAATAAAGATTGTCGCCAATAATGCGAAAGCGCAGCAGACCAAGAAAACGGTGGCGCTCGAAAGTCACTTTCTTTGCAAGCTTCTGAATCAGGCGCACACGCTCATCAGCCATGAACGAGTCTACTTTACTCTGCTTTTCGATTGCCAGCAGCAGATAGCGCGCAACCGCCAGTTCGATATTGGGAGCTTCTGAAAGGAAGGCATGCCAGGCGTTCTGCCAGGTTTCACGCGAAACACCCGGCAGCTTGAACACCTGCGGATCGCAGGCCGAACTGGCCAGCACCAGTTCGGTCGAAGACGCCGGGGCAGCTTCTTCGCCGGCAAACAACAGAGGCTGGCGGGAATTTTCGCGCGCGATACCGTCGGGCAGGTGACGCCACCGCAACCAGGGCACCAGACTGCATATCAAGCCATAAAAAGAGCCATCGTAACGTAGTATATTCATCAGAATTGCCCGGTGATTGCTTCCTGTCTGACTTCACGACGAAACTCAGGCAGATCGGCAAACGCCATCTGTCGAGGCTTCAATAACGGGTCACCATATCGCAGACGCTGCCGCAGCAGGTCAGGGTCGAGCCCAAGGTCAGATATTGCCGAACCCGGTGCCGCAATGAAGAAACGCGCCCGCTTCATGACGACCCCGAGTTTAATCAGGTCGTCGTAGCTCAACCTGCCGACCCGCCGCGCACGAACGATGCGCTGTGCTGAAATGATGCCGAGCCCCGGTACACGCAGCAGCGTCTCGTAATCGGCGCGGTTGACATCAACCGGAAACTTCTCAGGATGCCGCAAAGCC
>CAZMWO010000190.1:5380-5813 GCA_964569565.1 uncultured bacterium
TTTGGGGTCGAAATCGGTATCGAGAGCCGGCGGCCCGTTCTCGAACAGCTCATCGACCGAAAAGCGATAAAATCGCAGCAGCCAGTCGGCCTGATACAGTCGATGTTCGCGCAGTAAAGGTGGTTGCGGCAACTCAGGCAGACGCCGATCCTGATTGATTGGAATATAAGCCGAATAATAAACACGTTTGAGCTGCATCTTCTGATACAGGCTTTCAGACAGCGTCAGAATCTGGCGGTCGTCTTCGGGGGTGGCGCCGATGATCAGCTGTGTGCTCTGCCCGCCCGGCACAAAATTGCCGGCTGTCACCGGCCGGCTGGTCGTCTGCAAAGGCCCGGCCGCCGGAGCCGCCGAAGGCAGCTGGCGCTGGCGGTTCTGCTCCGGGTTATGTTCGCGGTGCCAGTCGCGAATACGCGCCATCGGCAGCAGTATC
>CAZMWO010000190.1:5823-6750 GCA_964569565.1 uncultured bacterium
AGCAGCTGTAAACTGCTCTGGCTGGGCAATTCGAGATTTACACTCATGCGGTCTACCAGCGTGCCGGCTTCGTATAACAGGTCGGGGTCAGCCCCGGGAATCGCCTTAATATGAATGTAACCACCGAATTTGTGAACCTCGCGCAGCAGGCGCAAGGTTCTTATCAGTAGTTCCATGGTGTAGTCGGGATTACCGAGCACGCCCGAACTCAGAAACAGCCCTTCAATATAGTTGCGTCGATAAAACGAAATCGTCAGTTCTGCCAGTTCTTCGGGGGTAAAGGCGGCGCGCTCGACGTCGTTGCTGCGACGGTTGAGGCAATAAGCGCAGTCGTAGGCGCAGTAGTTGGTAAACAGCACCTTAAGCAGCGATATACAGCGCCCGTCAGCCGCCCAGCTGTGACAGATGCCGCTGGCAGCCACGTTGCCCAGACTGCCCGGCGCGCTTTTGCGCGAACTGCCACTAGAAGCGCACGAAACATCATACCTCGCCGCCCCGGCCAATATCCGCAACTTGTCGAAAACTCCCGACAGCCGCTCCTGTGGCTGCTCAACGCATTTATCTATCTCTGTCACTATTTCCGCCTCGTTTATTTAGCTTCAGACAAATGAAAAGCATTATTGCTTAGAACTTCTCGTTAGGCTCCTGAACCGAGATTGACCATTTCGGTGATTTCAACGAAATGGTTTCTTTCCTCATGTCCGATGTTTTTGCATGCCTGTCGAGATCTTTCAATAAACAGAAGGAAGTTACGAACATCAACATACTCAAAAATTTTCGCCATTTTTTCGCCTTATATATTTCAATTATAGGCGAATAAACGGCGAATGTAAATAGCTGAACGGAAAAATTCAGTAAAGATTCAGTTACGAGTGGAATCATTATTGTGAGTGCGCAGACAGGGATCTCATAAGCGAAAACTTCGAG
>CAZMWO010000191.1:0-466 GCA_964569565.1 uncultured bacterium
CGAAACCGGTGTATTTTTCAGTATCATATTTGACGGCATCGAACACTTTCGGGTTGACCATGCCGCAGCCAAGCACTTCCATCCAGCCCGTGCTCTTGCAGACTTTGCAGCCTTTGCCTTCGCAGAAGATGCATTGAATATCCATTTCTGCCGAAGGTTCAGTGAATGGGAAATAGCTTGGTCTGAAGCGGTGCGGGCGCTTGCCGAACATGTTTTCGACGAACATGACCAGGGTCCCCTTGAGGTCGGCCATGCTGATGTTTTCGCCGACGACCAGGCCTTCCATCTGGTTGAACATCGGCGAATGCGTTATATCACTGTCTTTGCGGAAAACTTTGCCGAGGCCGATCATCTTCAGAGGCGGTTTGAGGGCTTCCATGGTTCTGATCTGCACTGGCGAAGTCTGTGTTCTCAACACCTGGCCTGATTCAAGATAAAACGTGTCCTGCATGTCGCGCGCCGGATG
>CAZMWO010000191.1:499-6743 GCA_964569565.1 uncultured bacterium
AGCGCTTCGAAATTGTAATATTCTTCTTCAATTTCAGGGCCTTCAGCCATAAAGAAGCCCATCGCAAGAAAAATGTCGGCTACTTCGCGGGCAACCTGAACTACCGGGTGCAGACTTCCGCTGCCGTGATAGAGGCCCGGCAGCGAATGGTCGGGGCGCTCGGCATTAAGTTTTTCGTTCTGTTCTTTAAGCGCCATTCCCCGCATGCCTTCTTCTATTGAGCTCTGTATTGCGTTTTTCAGCTCGTTAATGGCTGCCCCGACGCTTTTTCGCTCTTCGGGCGCGAGCTTGCCAAGGCCTTTGAGGAGTTCAGTGACTTCGCCCTTTTTGCCAAGATACTTGACGCGCAGGGCTTCGAGGTCGGCAGTGCTTTTTGCCGCCTTGCTCTCTGAGTGATATTGCTGTAACAGCTTTTCGTGAGATTCGGACATTGGTTCTCCTTAATACGGTGCGCTGAGCCTGTTAAATGTTTCGTCCCCGTACCCATTCATAGAGACAGAGGGCTACCGAGGTCGCAACGTTCAATGATTCTACCTGCCCTTGCATTGGTATTGCAAGTGTGTCATTACATTCTGCGAAAATCTCCTGCTGCAATCCCTGACCTTCCTGTCCGAAAAACAGGGCGCTTCTGGCGGGAAAGGCGAAAGCGGGCAGGGGAGTGCCCTGCATGCTGGCTGCCAGACAGGTGAAGCCGTGCTTTTTGAGCAGCGTCAGGGCATGACAATGGTCGGGCATACTCAGTGTCGGAATGCGAAAGCTCGACCCCATGGCAGCTCGCACTGTTTTGGGGTTGAACTGACTGCAACAGCCTTTCAGAAGGATGACGGCGCCGGCGCCGAGGGCTTCGCCGGTGCGCATTATGGTGCCAAGGTTGCCGGGATCCTGAATTCGGTCCAGTACAATCAGCATTGCTGATTTGTCCAGTATTTCCCGGGCATCAGGCATCGGCGGTGCCTCGAAATAGGCGACAATATGGCCGGGTGTATGAACCGTGGCCAGATCGCTTAAAATGTTGCGCGGCACCATTATTGCCCGCTCTGCCAGTTCGGGGTGGCCGGCCAGGGTGCCGTCGCTGTCGATAAAGCACATTCTGAGTCTGGCGCCGGATTTGAGAGCTTCATCGATGAGCTTGTGCCCCTCGACTACGATCATTTCTGCGTCAGACCCGGTTTTTCCGGCATTGACGCGCAATGCCTGCTTGATCAGCGCATTGCTTCTTGATTCGATTACTTTCAAATGCCTTTTCCTGTCGCTCTTGACATAAAAAACACCCGGGTCATGTAGCCCCGGGTGTTCTTATCTGATCGAATGTGATCAGGCAACTTCTTTACGAGCTACAGCCACGATTTCAGCAAATGCCTTGGGATCTTTTACCGCGATGTCGGCAAGTGCCTTGCGGTTGAGATCGATGCCGGCCTTCTTGAGACCGAACATGAAAACGCTGTAGGAAATTTCACTGAGGCGGCAGGCTGCGTTAATCCTGGCAATCCACAGCCGGCGGAATTCGCGGGCGCGTTTGCGGCGATCGTCGTAAGCGTGATCAAGAGCATGGATCACGGCCTGTTTGGCTACTTTTTTTACATTGTTATGCGAACCCCAGAAACCCTTGGTTCGGCGGAACAGCTTCTGTTCTTTGCGTCTTGCGTTGCTTCCACTTTTAGATCTTGGCATGACTATACCCTCCTGTTAATTATAGAATCAATCCCAGTTACTCTCGACACCGGGTCAGGAGTACGGCAGCATTACTTTCAGAGCGGCTTCGTTAGCTTTTGAGCAGTTGGCAGACTGGCGGTAGTTGCGTTTGCGTTTGCTCGATTTCTTGGTCAGAATATGGCTTCCATAGGCCTTGTACCGTCTAAAGGCACCAGAACCGGTCTTCTTGATGCGTTTGGCAGCGGCGCGGTGAGTTTTCATCTTTGGCATAAATCTTTCCTCCTGTTGGCGGTTGTAAAGCTACTTTTTCTTGGTCCTGTAGAGAATCATTGTGATGGCGTTGCCTTCCTGGGCTGCGTCTTTCTCGATTTCGGCATCTTCTCCGAGAATCACCTTCATGCGATCGACGACCTTGAAGCCAACTTCCATATGCGCTCTTTCGCGTCCACGAAACGATACAGAAACTTTTACCTTGTCACCTTCATCAAGAAATTTGCGAATGTTGTTACATTTGGTCTGCAGATCGCCTTCGTCGGTTTTCGGCCTGACCTTAACTTCTTTCAGCTTGATGACCTTCTGTTTCTTTTTGGCTTCCTTGGCTTTTTTCGTCAGTTCATACTTATATTGACCGAAGTCCATAAGCCTGCATACTGGCGGATTCGCTGCGGGTGCTACTTCTACCAGGTCGTAGCCCCTCTCTTCAGCCATTTGAACTGCATCATTGGTCGCGATCACGCCGACCATGTGACCCTGTTCATCTACCAGGCGAACCTGGGGAACCCTTATCCTTCTGTTGACACGAACGTTACCTTTGATACTCTTACCTCCAGAAAAATAAAAAATGGAGCAGCAGGACGCTACTCCATGAAATGACTTGCATCTTCCATGAGCCCTTGGCGGGCAACCTCTTTGCGTGATTGCGTGAGGTGAGGATATAAATCCTGCTTGCTGTCTTTCGATATTATCAGAGCTTTAAAACGATGTCAAGTATTTTGATCGTAAGAAAATTCAGTTTTTTCACTTTTTTCATTGACCGGACTTTCGGCCTTGCGGCCAAAGGCGAAGATAAAGGCGGTCAGCAGAAGCATAGAGAGAGGAAGTAGCAGCCAGGATGAAAAGCCAAGCCCGGCAGGAATATAACAGAACACTATCGCAACCAGCCCGACAATTGCCGCATAGGGCATCTGGGTTTTGACGTGGTCTATGTGGTCTGAGCCTGAGGCCATCGATGACATTATGGTCGTATCAGAAATAGGACTGCAGTGGTCACCGAATATCGAGCCCTCGAGCACGGCTCCGATCGAAACCAGGATCATTTCCTTGACGTAAATGCCGGCTTCGGGCGCGTTTGGCAGCATGGCTATAGCTTCTTCATAATGTTTGAGATTGAGCTGGTAGGCAAGCGGAATGCTTATTGGCAGCAGAATCGCCATGGTTCCCCAGCTGGTGCCGGTCGAGAAAGAGATCAGGCAGGCTAGAATGAAGATGATCGTTGGCAGCAGCCAGTAAGGTATGACATCGGTCACCATTTCGACTATGTACTTCGCGGTTCCCAGGTCTGTACAGATGCCGTTGATAGACCAGGCCAGCATCATTATCATCACTGCCATCACCAGAGTGCGCGCGCCGTCTGTCCAGGCCTTGAACCCTATATCGAGGGTTATCAGGCCCTGGGTCAGGCCAAGCAACAGGGCGATGATCGAGCCGATAACGCTCACCCAGATGAGCACACGGGTTGAGTCGGCCCCGGCAAAAGCTGTGCGCGCCTTTTCTGAAAATGTCATGGTCGAAGGAGCCAGTTCAAGATAAACCTGGGTGCCTTCTTCGAGTTGTTCTATTTCTATGGTCGCTTCAGCTCCGGTTTTGCCTGCCCATCCGCTGTTGGCGTCATAGTTTATGCGGGCAAAGCTGCAGTTCTGGTTGGCGACGACTGCGGTTTTTGTGTCTGAAGAAACGCTGGCAACCTTCCATTCTTCAGATTTTTCGCTGATCTTTGTGGTTCCGCCATTAGCCAGATGGTAATGTGGCGCATACATGCCGCCGTCTCCAAGCAGACCGATAAAGGTGCCGACGATGACTATCGCGATCGGAATCGCCGCATTATACCAGCGTTTCGGCATGTCGTCCGGTAACTTGGGTGCCGCCGCTTCAGGACTGCTGATCGGCTTGGCATTGTCGGCGAGTATTTTGCCCTCATGCACGGCGCGTTGCTCGGCCGCCAGCATCGGGCCAAAATCGCGTCTGGTGGCCGCGATCAGAAAACCAAAGAACAGAGCCAGCAGGCAGTAGAAGCGAAAAGGTATCGTTTGTAGAAAAACCCCATAAAAATTTGTCTCGGCTATGCCGAGCGCAACGTAAGATTCTCTGATCAGGCCGATTTCGTAGCCAATCCAGGTCGAGAGCACGGCGATGCCGGCAACCGGCGCGGCAGTTGAATCGACTATATAGCTGAGCTTCTCGCGCGAAATCTTGTTTTCATCGGTGATCGGGCGCATCGAGTTGCCCACTATCAGCGTGTTGGCATAATCATCGAAGAAAATCAGAACGCCCATCAGCCAGGCCGAAAGTTGTGCACTGCGCGGGCCACGCACTTTCTGCGATATGATATCGACAATGCCCTGCATGCCGCCGGTGCGGTTGATGACACCAATCATGCCGCCAAGACATACTGAAAAGATAATGATGGCAGCATGCCCGGTGTCGGCAAGTGAGTTCAGCAGGTATTTATCGAGAGCCCGCAAAAAACCGGTAAAGGGATTGTAGTTGTAGATGATTCCTGAGCCGAGCCAGATGCCTATGAATAGAGAGCTTATAACTTCGCGGCTCAACAACGCCAGTATAATGGCGACCAGCGGCGGAAGTATCGAAAGCCAGCCCGGGATACAGCGTAAAGACGCATTCGCTGTCTGATCACCGACCTTCAGGCCTATTTTCGCATTTCCTGAATTAGGAAAAACGACCTTGATTTCTTTGAGTTCGCTTTCTTTAGATACTCCCGAGAGGATCGACTGGCCATCGACTTCGACCCTGTACAATACTGGTTCCGGGTTGGATTCGTCGAGACCGCTGACGTTCAAGGTTGTTTTTATTCCGGTCAGAGTGAAATCCGGGGGAGATATCTGCAGCTGGGCGTCCAGCTGAGAGCTACAGCAGAAAAACAACAGGACAAACAGGCAAAATCTGATTGGGCGTCTCATTCTCTCTCCATATATCTTTTGGATAAGCAGCAAAATATCATTTAAAGAGTTATCTGACAAGAGACAGCAGCAATTATCGGTAATTATATAAAAGCGCATTGACTTTTGTTAAATCCAACAGCTTCAGCCCTCAGCCGGGATGTATGAAGAATTTGAATTTTCTGCCATTGCGAGAGCAGCGAAGCAATCCTATCGCCAATAAGATTGCTCAGGGCTTCTCCCTTCGCAATGGCGATTATTGAACGCGAATTGCTGAGAGACTGGTGTAATGATTGTAAAAATTACCAGTTTTCGAGCAGGTCGCCCGACCTTTTCCAGCGCGAATCATCGCCGGCGCCGATGGCTTCTTCCCTTATCGTGGCCATTGATTCCTGTTTGTGGGTCTGCACAGTATCAAAACCTCTGACCGGCACTTCTACTGTGGTTGTCAGGTAGATGACGCCGCTGGCAGTAACCTCGCGGATCCAGTTGAATTCTTTAAGATTGCGGGTGAGCAGGTTGTTGTTGTTGTCTTCGGTTCTGGTGAATTCATTGCCGTCGCGGCTATAGGTTATGATTACATCCTTGGGCTGGCCACCTGCAGTTTTTCTGGTTATCGTCAGGGTGATGCCGTCATCACCGGAGTTGCCTGCTATAGTGCCGGCGCGGGCCATCGAAATGTCACGTTCGAGGTTTCTGGTTATTATTTCGACATCGCTTTTTGCCTGGCCGCGTGCTTCTGCTACCGCCTGGTTGAAAGTGATATGTGACCAGGCCTGGTAAATGCCGTAGGCAACTATAGTGAAAACAACAGTGGCCACAATGGATTCGATAAGAGTAAAAGCTGATTTCTTTTTAATAATCCTGGAGAACATGCAGAAAAGGTAACTCCTCGGTTTTGGTAACGCCATTCAGGCCTGTATATGTGACGACTGCCTTCATTTCAAGTGCCTTGTCGTCCATTTTAGGGGTGGCTAGAACTTCAAGCTCAAAATCCCGATGCTCTTTCTGGGCTTCGATCAATTTTGTCAGAGAAAAGGGGTATGGCTGACCTTCCAGCTTGCCGCCTGATACGCCGGCCAGAACTTCCTTGAATGGCCGCGAAAGGATTTCTTCTTTGACCGAGGCGAGAATGGATTTGGCCAGCGATAACTTTGCAGATTCAACTTCCTGGGCTGATTGCTGGCCCAGAATTCTATAGATAGGAATTATTGCCAGGGCAAAGATAACTGCCGCGACCATGACCTCGAGCATCGAGTAGCCATGCCGGCTAGCGCTTTTCATATTCGTAGCGGCTCCATTGTTTGCCCAGAACAGCGTGATACCTGCCCGGATCGTATTTGCCGACATCGCGAACCACCGACAGAAATGTGGTGCGGCAGGCAGCTGCATTATACATTACCCTGACCGTATTG
>CAZMWO010000192.1:0-5834 GCA_964569565.1 uncultured bacterium
CAGAAAATGGTTCTCCAGAAGCACACGAGAAGCTTAGTGATTACTATCTTTTTGAGTATCCTCCAAATCGTCAATTGGCTATGCAACACCTAAAATTGGCAAGAGAACTGTATGCAGCAGAAGCTGAGTCATACTCAGATGCTGAAAAATTAACAAAGATTGGTTGTCTTTTTTTATCCCCGCCAATTGATTTTGAAAAGGCACAGTTCTGGCTACTAAAAGCTGTTGCCAGGCAAAGCACGCGCGCTATGTTCAAGCTTGCCTTTATGTATTCTAAGATACTCAACGGGAGTCCAGATAAGTATTTTCAAGACGAGGATATTGCACTATTCTTTCTTAACATAGCTTCTCAATTAAATGCTCATGATTCCTATTATTTTATTGCAAAGATTCACGAATTCATAAATCCTAGAAGAATTGAACCGGACAAAATTCTTAACCTATATAAAAAAGCTGCAAACAACAGTAGTCCTCTGGGGCAGTTCTTGTTAGCAACTCTTGCTGTATCTGGAGAGACCTCACCTGTTAACTTATCACCCTCACACCTCACCGGAATGTTTGAGATAGATTTTGAGACCGCGTATTTCTGGTATAGAGTTTGTAGCCTTAACACTTTTTGTGATCCAGAATTGGTTTACAGATCAAAGAATGGAGCTGAAAATCTTAGGACAAAGATCCATTCGGATAAAATTAATGCTTTAGAGGCTCGTGTAAGCGAATTTGCCAAGGAACGCCCAGAAATCTACAAGATTAAATAAATGCCGAACAAGTGCGTAGACGCGGAAAAACCGGCCGGAGCACGGGTCTTGCTTGCGCAACACCCGCGCCTGTCTCTCATTTCCGGTTACGACAGCCGTTCTGACAAAAAATGAAAATATTGAATGCAAATCGGACAAAATACAGGACCATAATACAGAACCCAATTCATAACGATATGACAAGGTGACGTGGACTGAAGTTTGTTCCTGAATTCATTGCTGATCGCAAGAATAGAAATGTTTTAGCAACCAATTACTATCACTTCCAGATTGAAAGGAACCCAAAGAAAATTTATGACTTTTGTTAGAAACGAACGTTCTGGGGCTGAAGTATGTGTTAAGTGCGGTGTGGAAAATGAAGGAAAGCTAACATGGAAGCGTTCCCGCACAGCGCTGGGTGACCGTCCATTATTGTGTACTAATTGCGCGAAAGCATTATCAATAGAACTAAAGAAATTTGTAGCGAACTGGATAAAAAAAGAAAAGTAGGCCAGTTAAGCCGCTATAACAAATGAATCCACTCTTTCACAATGGTATAATGTCTTTAAACCTTTGAGCAGATGCAAAAAAAATCTTGTATAATGGTTCAAAATCATGAAACAGGAAACTATACAAAGTTAACTTTTTCTAAAACGGAGACAGGTATTTGATCGATTCTTTCGATATCAGAACACTATCTGCTGCAATGAGTATCAGCGGGCTCATTCTTTGTTTCTGCATGCTTTACGTATTTGCCACCCGCAAAACCTACGCCGGATTCATGCAGTGGACGACAGCTTCAGTTTTGATCAGCATAGCGATGGGACTGATAAGCTACCGAAGCCTACTGCCCGATTTTTTTTCAATCGTTGTCGCAAACCTGCTCATAATCACCGGACTCGGATTCGTCTCATACGGCCTGGAACTGTTTACCGGGCAAAGACCGAACAAGTGGCTGTTCATAGCGCAGTCGGCTGCAGCGATTGCTTTGATTCCCTGCTTCACCTATTACATGCCATCGGTAGATGCGCGCATAGTCGTTCTTTCTGCCATTCTGGCGATTCTCTTCGGCTACTCCGGCTACATTGTGTTTAAACATGTTCCAGTTCTGGTCAAAGGCCGAAACAACCTTTTGGTCACCAGCTTCTGCATACTCTCTGCATGGAACATCCTGCGAATGATATTGACAGTCCGTGGCGATACGATTCCTGATCTCATGACCGCGTCGGCCTTTCACGGCGTAACCATGATGGTATTTATCTGCGGTTACATAACAGTCATAATCGGACTGATCATTCTCAATTTTCAGAAGGTCGAACTCGACCTTTCAACTGCGATAGACGAAGTCAGGACGCTGCGCGGAATCGTTCCTATCTGCTCGTCATGCAAAAAAATCAAAGATGAAAATGGCTCATGGGGCCTGGTAGAAGAATATGTCAGAGCTCATTCACATGCTGAATTCAGTCATGGCATGTGCCCGGACTGCATGAAAAAGTTTTATCCTGACTACGCCGATGAAGATAACGATGAACAGCTGACTTAATCGCCACGCTGGCAGGGTGTGCATATTTTATATTGCCATTCCGCAAAGATAGTTCTATTATTTTCTCTGGCGCTGGCGCCGCATACTGCGCCAAACCAGCAGAACAAAGGAGCAAGGTCTGGAATGGTAATCAGCCACCTCATAAAAAAACAGACGTATTTCGATTCGGTCACGCTCATGCTGATCGGCTCGCAGGTCAAAAAGCTTCCGGGCATCGACAGCACCGTTGTCGGCATGTGTACCGACTACAACATCGACAGTCTCAAGCGCCTCGACATGTATCAGAGCGCTTTTGACGGCCTCACCCCGAACGACCTGATCATCTGCATCAAAGCAGTCGACCAGAAGACCGCCGAAGCCGGCATTGCCGAAGTCGAAAAACGCCTTGCCTCGCGTAAACAGCCGTCTGGCTCAGCCGAACTGCCGCCGACGAGTCAGGAAGAAGCCGCCAGCCGCCTGCCCGAAGCCAACATGGTAGTGATTTCGGTGCCGGGCGAATATGCCGCCCGTGAAGCTGAACAGGCGCTCAATAAGGGCCGCCACGTCATGCTTTTCTCTGACAACGTGAGCATCGAAGAAGAACTCAGACTCAAGACCCTGGGAGTCAGCAAAGAACTGCTGGTCATGGGCCCTGACTGCGGCACCGCCATCATCAACGGCACTCCCCTCGCCTTCGCTAACGCTGTCAGAAGCGGCGACATCGGCGTAGTGGCTGCTTCCGGCACCGGCCTGCAGGAAGTGACAAGCACCATTCACCGCCTCGGCTGCGGCATTACCCAGGCGATCGGCGTCGGTGGCCGTGATCTTTCCGAAAAAATCGGCGGCAAGATGACGCTGCTGGCAACCCGTGCGCTGGCCGAAGATCCGGCGACCAAGGTAATAGTCATGCTGTCGAAGCCGCCGGCTGAATCAGTGCTCAAAACCCTTTATACCGAACTCAAAAACGTCGGCAAAAAAATCGTGATCTACTTTATCGGCGCCGACCCGAAAGCCATCGAAGCACAGGGTTTCATCGCAGCCCATAACCTGGAAGACGCTGCAATAAAAGCCTGCGACCTCAGTACCGGCAAAAAACACAGTTCAGAAATGAGCGAAGAACAGATTAAAGAAGCGGCTGCCAACGGCAAAATGACCGGGAAGCACCTGCGCGGTCTCTATTCAGGCGGCACCCTGTGCGACGAAGCACAGCGTCTGCTGCAGCCGGTCATTGGCGAAATCAGCTCAAACACCCCGGTTAAAGGCTGCAAGGAGATGCCCGATGTTTACAAAAGCAGTGGCCACTGCATCATCGACCTCGGCGATGACAATTTCACGCGTGGCAAGGCACACCCGATGATCGACCCGGCCTACCGCTCCGAACGCATGCTTCAGGAAATCGCCGACCCGGATGCCGGGCTGATCATGTTCGATGTCGTGCTCGGTTATGGCTCGCACCTCGACATGGCCGGCTACTGGCTGCCTGTATCTGCGGCACCCGCGAAGACCCGCAGAATTACGCGCAGCAGCAGAAGATTCTCGAAGACGCCGGTATCAAGGTGTTTCCGACCAATGTGGCGATGGTCAGTTTTGCCCGGCACTGCCTGGAAAGGAACAAATAACCATGTTAAAGGATTTTTTCGGAAAAAAAGTCAAAGTGATAAATCTTGGCATTGCGAGTTTTGCTGAAGACCTGCGCAAACAGGGCGTCGAAACCATACATACCGACTGGCGACCGCCGGCAGGTGGCAACAAAAAGATTCAGGCCCTGCTCGACAAGGTTGCCAGCTGGCAGAACAAGGTTAAAAGCACGAAAGGAGCCAGATAATGCTGATCGATATTCAACAGGCCAACACCAACGCCATAGCAGCTATTCAGGCTTCACAGCCAATTCTTAAAGGTATCGGCACCGCCCTCGAAGTGGTTCCTGGCATGAAAAAGAATCTGATTCTGCATGCCGGCCCGCCAATCACCTGGGCAAGAATGTCAGGCCCACTGCGCGGAGCCGTCATGGGTGCGCTGATCTACGAAGGACTGGCGAAGACTCCAGAAGAAGCCGAAAAACTGGCCGCCAGCGATAAAATCGAATACTCACCCTGGCACGAGCACGACGGCGTCGGACCGATGGCCGGAGTCGGCACCGCCACCATGCCGGTATGGATTCTCGAAGACCAGAAAAGCGGACGCAAAACCTTCTGTACGCTCAACGAAGGCCTCGGCAAGGTATTGCGCTACGGCGCCTATTCAGAAGAGGTAATCACCCGTCTGAAATGGATGGAAAAGGTGCTGGCGCCGGTTCTCAAGGCAGCAATTCCGCTGGCGCCCGAAATCAACCTCAAAAACATGATTGCCCAGGCACTGCAGATGGGCGACGAAGTGCATAACCGCAACAAAGCGGCGACATCGCTGCTGATCAGAGAACTCGCACCCGCTATCGTCAAAACCAGCTTCCCCGAAGCTGACAAAGCGAAGGTGCTTGAATTCATGCACTCGAACGATCACTTTTTCCTCAATCTCAGCATGCCGGCAGCCAAAATGATGCTGCAGGCAGCAGAATGGATCGAAGGCTCAACCATAGTCACCACCATGTGCCGCAACGGCACTGATTTCGGCATCAGAATCGCCGGCCTCAAGGAACGCTGGTTCACGGCGCCGGCGCAGATAGTAAAAGGACTGCTTTTTCCAGGGTTCACCGAAGAAGACTGCAACCCTGACATCGGCGACAGCGCAATCACTGAGACCTGCGGCCTTGGCGGTTTTTCGATGGCAGCCGCTCCGGCGATCGTCAAATTCGTCGGCGGCACGGTCAATGATGCGATGAATTTTACCCGCAAAATGTATGAGATTACCGATGGCGAATCGCAGGCTTTTCAGATTCCGAATATGGAATTCAGAGGCTCACCGCTCGGCATCAACCTGCTCAAAGTCTGCGAAAAAAATCTGCTGCCACAGATCAATACCGGTATTGCCCACAAAAAAGCAGGAGTCGGCCAGGTCGGTGCCGGCCTGGTAAACCCGCCGCTGAAGTGCTTTGAGGACGCTCTCGAAGCTTATGTTGAAAAATACTGCAAGGATGAGTAATATTTTAATAGACAAGAAAACAAGGAGACAATAAATGACCAAAGTAAAGATGTACGATCTCACCCAGAGACTCAGCATTCACACCCCGCCGTGGCCGAGCTACATGCCGCTGCAGCTGCAGTACTTCAAGCGCCTCGCCGGCGCCCACATGGGGCAGGGGGCCAACGGCCAGATCATCAAGACCAGCAACCACGTCGGGACGCACATCGACGGGCAGATCCACTTCTTCGCCTCCGGCAAGACGATCGGCGACATGCCGCTCGACTTTTGGTACGGGGAGGGTGCGGTCGCCGACATCTCCGACATGGTCGAGGACTACAGCCTCTACACCCCGGAGATGATCAAGAAGAAGGTCGAGGTCAAGAAGGGCGACATCCTGATCGTCAACACCGGCTACAACCGCTACGGCTGGGACCAGCCCGAGTCCGACGAGTTCCGCTACTTCGTCCGCCATCCGGGGCCGTCCGCCGATTTCCACCAGTGGCTGATCGACATGG
>CAZMWO010000192.1:5844-6738 GCA_964569565.1 uncultured bacterium
AAGTGGATCGGGGTCGATGCCGGCAGCGCCGATCACCCGATGAACACCATCATCCGCGACTGGCACCCCAAGGCCTTCAAGGCCGCCGAGGCCAAGCTCAGGAAGGACTACGGCAAGGCGTGGGACGAGATGTTCCCGCCGGACGAGTACTACCAGGTGATGCACCTCAACCTCTTCCCCAAGGGGATCATCCATGCCGAGAACATCGGCGGCCAGCTGAACGAGCTCGGCTCGCGCCGCTGCTGGATCGGGCTCTTCCCGCTGCGCGGGATCGAGATGGAATCCTCCATGTGCCGCATGATCGCCATGGACTGGGAAGGAAAGTAGGACGACCGGGAGCCACGGCATGGAAGAAACGCTTGTCAAGCATCTGCCGCTCGCGGCGACCGCCCGTGACCTCGCCAGCGGCGCACTGCCGCTCGCGCCGTTCCTGAACGGGCTCTGCGACCGGCTGGAGGCGGTGGAACCGCAGGTGGCCGCCTTCCTGCCGGAAAACGGGCGGCGGGAGCGGCTGCTCCGCGAGGCCGCAGCCCTGGAAAAACAATATCCGGATCCGGCCGCCCGGCCGCCCCTCTTCGGGATCCCGGTCGGGGTCAAGGACCTCTTCCGGACGGACGGCTTTCCGACCCGCTGCGGCTCACGACTACCGCCGGAGTGTTTCTCCGGTCCGGAGGCGGCTGTGGTGACGACCGTGAAAAAAGCCGGCGCCCTCGTGCTTGGTAAAACCGTCACCACGGAGTTCGCCTACTTCCAGCCGGGGCCAACGAGAAACCCCCACAACCCGGAACACACCCCCGGCGGCTCCTCGAGCGGCTCGGCCGCCGCTGTGGCCGCGGGGGAGTGTCCGCTCGCCTTCGGCACCCAGACGATCGGCTCGATCAGCCGCCCCGCCGC
>CAZMWO010000193.1:0-6735 GCA_964569565.1 uncultured bacterium
CTTTGTTTTTCTAGGTCTGACGGTGGCAGCTGCATCGCGAATTGCCGGGGTAATGCTGGTCTTCTGCTACCTCGTCGTGCCGGCTGCCACCGCGCTTCTGCTCTCGCGCAACATGCTGCCGGGAATACTTCTGGCATGCTTTTTTGCGATACTCACCACCGTGCTTGGTGTCATGACCTCATATCAGGCTGATCTGCCTCCTAATCAGCTGATAGCGGTAATTGCATGCTGCTTCTTCGTCTTCGCCATGATACACAATCACATCAAAAACCGCTGGACACAGGCGCGGGCAGCAATAGTGTCGGTAACACTTTCGCTGGCTCTGGTGTGGGGGTTATCGACTCTGCAGGTCGCCGGCGAGCCCGAACCAATGCCTCCCGCGACTCAGGCCGCTCATACACTGTCGGTCCAGGCGCCATCGACCGGCTCAGCCACTCCTGCCAGCGCAGCAGCTGACCTTTCGGCAGCCGGTGACGCCTGCACTCTTCCGCATGACTGGTCTGCGATTGTCGCTGACGTCGAAAAGATTGCCGCGCAGCAACCGGCTGAAGCAGCAGCAAAAGCGCGCGAAGCCTTGAAGTTGAACCCGCCGCTCTTCTTCGCCGAGCAGTTGAACGAAGTCATTGCCCGCCACCCTTGAAAGAGCCATCATGTGGAGACATTACACAGATTGCGCAGATGGTTTCAGGATAAATGCAGAAAACATAATGATTTGTGAGTAATCGGCGATAATCCTTTAATCTGCGGATAACTCTTCAGAATGGTTCAGACGAAATATCTCGTGAAATACTTATGCTCCGGCAAATGGAGCATTACAGGATGTGCTGGCGGAAGATTGGAATTTTACTGTTTAAGGTAGTAGAATCATTTCAACAAATCTGATTTGAGGATGTCACGCCGATGATTATTGTCTCCACCGGAAAAATTCTGGCTGTATGCGTTTCTGAAAAGACCGGCACCGGCAAGCGGCCGGCCGCGCAGTGCCGGTTTATCGCCGGTCGTGGCATCGAGGGCGACGGGCACATCGACACGGTTCGCCCGGTCAGTCTGCTGATGAACGAAGATATCGAAGCCTTCAACGCCGCGCACGAAATCAAGGCTGCTCCCGGCGACTTCGCCGAAAACGTGGTCACTGCCGGTATCGATCTGCGTAAAGCCATAATCGGCGACCATATCAAAATCGGCGATGCCCTGCTCGAAGTCTGCCAGATCGGCAAAGAAGTGTTACCACAGCACTACTCATTCCATGGCAATCGCCTGCTGCCAACCCTCGGTGTCTTCTGCCGCGTTCTTACCGGCGGCTCAGCCCAATCCGGCGACCAGATCGAACTTTTGAAACTCTAGGCTGTTTGCTATCTGGCAGAGGAAATGCGCTCTTTTATCCAGTTCGGGTTGCGTCTGCAGTCAAGTATTGCATAAACATCGACGGTTGCATTTTCTACAAGGTAATATATTGCAAAAGGAAAGCGTTTTGAGAGAAGCCTGAAAAATCCGTCTGCCTTTACGTGAATGCCTGCAAAAACCTGCAATGATCTTACGTCTGATTGTATAGAGTCGAGAAAATACTCGCCAAGCCCTCTGGATTGGTTTTCGTAGAATCTGAAGCCTTCTCTTAAATCATCTTTGGCAGATTCAAGGATTCGAATCTTCACGGAGTTCATCCTTCAATTGCTTAAAAGCAGTGTCCCAGTCTGTAAATTGCAGTTTCTTTTCTTCTGCAAGATTCTTTCTTTCAAGCAGGATATTGCGGTGCCATTCTGGCGATGGCAAATTCTGAGGTGAGATGGAAAGGCTTTCCCAGAGAGCTTCCATCACTTCCAGTTTGTCTGAAAGCGACATTTTGTCGAGAGGAAGTTCTATATGCATATTCAGCATCTCCTTTTGTTAATGCCAGGCTTGAAGCCTTTTCCAGACTGTGCTTGGGAGAACTCTTGACCTATATCATTTTAGCATTTAACGACATCGTTGTCGAGCAAGCTGTCACGGCAAGCGCGAGCTGGTGGATAATTACTATCTATCCACAGCGACAATGAACTATACCGTTGTATTGAATTTCGAGTCTGCTATGGATGATCCTAAAAAAGGTCTTTGTTTTTTCAGGCTAAATGATATAATCCCTGTATTAGAAAATAATACCATTGTGTTTGTGCCGATGTTTGGTGCCGGTATTGATGCTGGTTCTGGCATGGCATGAGAAAGGGACAGAAAATGACGAAAATTGTTGTAATAGGTGGTTCGGCAGCCGGCCCCAAGGCCGCCGCGAGGGCGCGCCGTCTCGATGAAAAGGCTGAGATCACGATTATTCAGAAGTCGCCAGACCTCTCGATGGCTTCTTGTGGTTACCCCTACTATGTCGGCGGTTTTTTCGATGACCGCAATCAGCTGCTGTGCAGCCCGACCGGGGTCGTGCGTGATTCTAAATTCTTTCTTGCCGCCAAGGGAATCACAGCGCGCACTTCGACCGAAGCAATCTCGATCGACCGCGCAAAGAAGCTGGTGAAAATAAAAGATCTTACCAGCCAGCACATCGAAGAACTGCCTTATGACAAGCTCATTCTGGCCAGCGGTGCGCGGCCTCGCATGCCGCAGATTCCTGGTCTCGGCCTAGATGGCATTACCACTCTGCAAAGCATGCAGGATGCGGATTACCTGCGAAAGATCGCTGATGAAAAGAAGATCAAAAAGGCAGTCGTTATCGGTGGTGGCCTGATCGGTATCGAAACCTGCGAAGCCCTGCATCTTGCCGGCATCGAAATTACCATCGTCGAAATGCTGCCACAGCTGCTTTCGTTTCTCGATCCCGAAATGGCAAAGCTGGTCGAAAACCACGTTCGCAGCAAGAATGCCAACGTCATCGGCAACAACGGCCTGGCTGAATTTCTCGGTAAAGACGGCAAGCTGGTTGGCGTCAAACTGCAGAACGGCGCAGAAATCGACTGCGAACTGGCTGTTGTCGCCATCGGCGTTATTCCCAACAGCGACCTGGCTGTTTCTGCCGGTCTCGAGATCGGAAAAACCGGCGGGGTAGTCGTAAACAACTATATGCAGACCTCTGATCCCGATATCTATGCCATCGGTGACTGTATCGAAGCGACAAACCGCATTACCGGCCAGAAAGTGCACGCGCCTTATGGCGATCTTGCCAACCTGCAGGGCCGCGTGGCCGGCGAAAATGCTATTGCCGGAAATGTTAAAGAATTTCCAGGTACCATTCAAACCGGCATCTGCAAGGTGTTCGAATTTTCAGCCGGTTCGACCGGCCTGTCAGAGCGCAATGCGCGCCGCGCCGGCATCGAAGATTTCGAGACGGTTATCAATGCCAGCCCCGACAAACCCGGTTTTATGAAAGGCCTTCTGCTGGTCAGCAAACTTGTCGTCGATCGCAAGACCCGCAAAATTCTCGGCGCCCAGTGTGTCGGGCCCGGCGACGTTTCCAAGCAGATTGCAATCTGGTCGATGGCAATAATGGGCGGCATGACGGTCGAAGATGTTACCAATGCCGATCTTCCTTACGCCCCACCATTCTCGCTGGCTATCGACCACTCGATTGCGACCGCTCATCTCATGCAGAACAAGCTTGACGGCCTTATGACCGGTATTACAGCCGAAGAACTGAAAAAGCTCGTCGACACCGGCAACAGCCCGGTCATTATCGATGTTCGCGGTTCAGACGAATTTGAAGCCATGCGTCTCGGTATCGGCGAGAAACTGATTCCTCTCGGCGCTCTTCGCGGCCGTCTCGGCGAGTTGCCCAAAGACAAAAACGCGCCAATCGCCTGTTATTGCAAAATATCGCTCAGGGGTTACGAAGCCGCACGGGTTCTTGCCGGACATGGCTACACCGACGTCAGAGTCATGGAAGGCGGCATCATGGCCTGGCCATACCCGAGAGAAAAATAATGTGATTTCATGCTGCAGCGGGCACTGGTTTGCAGTGGCCGCTGCAGCTTTGTTTTAGCTTGACTGGAGGCAGATCTGCTGGTAACTCTTATAGAGAAGGTGGCAGAATTAATGCTGAAGCGACCTCTCAAATTCACTTTTCTCGTCGATGACAAACCGGGGCCGGGATGCCAGGCCGAGCACGGGCTTTCGCTGTTTATCGAAGCCGATATTAAAATCCTGTTCGATGCCGGTCAGAGCCGTCTATTTCTGGAAAATGCCGGCCATCTTGGCATCGACGTTGCTGCTGCCGATTTTCTGGTGCTCAGCCATGGCCATTACGACCACGGCAATGGCTTCGAATACATAAAAAACAAGCGTCTGCTCTGTCATCCCGGATGCTTTACCCGCCGTTATCGCGCTGAAAAATCGGCCTATATCGGCCTTAAATACGATCAACAGTTCGCTGAAAAAAACTTTGATCTGATATTCAGTGAAAAACCTTTTAAAATTTCTGATTCGGTGACTTTTTTTGGTCAGATTCCGCGCAAGAACGATTTCGAAGCCAGACAGACCACATTTGTTAAAGAAGATGGCACGCCTGATTTCGTAATCGACGACTCAGCACTGGTTATCGATACCAGCGTTGGTCTGGTAGTTATCGCCGGTTGCAGCCATGCCGGTATCTGCAACATCATCGAGTATGCCCGTGAAATCACCGGAAAGAGCAAAGTCGCAGCCGTTATTGGCGGCTTTCACCTGAAAGAAGGAAACCCTGCCATAGAGCCCACCATAGACTATCTGCGCCGTGCCGAAATCGGCACGCTGATGCCGTGCCACTGTGTTGACAGCAGCGTCGTCAGCCTGTTTCATACTATTTTTAACTGTGACACCGTGTTTGCAGGCAAAGTCAAAGAAATTATCTAACAGCAGACCTTTTCGGCCTGTGACAAAGGAACTACCAATGAAAATGACACTCGATTGCATTCCATGTTTCATCAGACAGGCTCTCGACGCAGCCAGAATGGTATCTGAAGACCCGGCAGTGCATGCAAAAATTCTCAACGAGGTTCTGCAATGGGCCTGCAGCGTGGATTTACAACAGCCGGCGCCGGTGATCGGGCAGCGCATTCATCGCCGCCTGCGCCAGATTGTTGGGGTTGACGACCCTTATCGGCCAGCCAAAGACCACCAGAACCGTATGGCATTGAGCATGTTGCCCGATCTGAGAAGACGCATCGAGTCTGCTGCCGATCCTTTTGATATGGCCATGCGTGCGGCAATCGCCGGCAACGTCATCGACCTCGGCGTGCCCGGTTCGGTAACCGAAGCGAGTATTCGTTCCAGTGTCGAGAAGTGTCTTTCTGAGCCACTGGCCGGCGACCCGGCCAGATTCCGGGCTGATGTTGAAAAAGCTCGCAAGATTCTTTATATCACTGATAATGCCGGCGAGATCGTCTTCGATCGCCTGCTTATCGAAAAACTTGGGCCGGCAAGGGTAACGGTTGCAGTGCGTGGTGCGCCGGCAATCAACGATGCCACCATGGCAGATGCTGTAACTGCCGGTCTCACCGAAATTACCGAGGTTATCGACAACGGTTCAGACGCCCCAGGCACGCTTCTTTCTGAGTGCAGCTCAGAATTTCGCCAGCGTTTCAATGCGGCTGATCTGATCGTTGCAAAAGGGCAGGGCAACTTCGAGACACTGAGTGACGAACCGGGTAATATCTACTTTCTGTTCAAGGTAAAGTGTCGTGTTGTGTCAGAACATGCACAGATTGAACTCGGTTCGCATGTCGTGGTCAGTCGCGACCTCTACGCCACCGCCTGACTACTTTAAGCAGTCATTGTGAGGAGTTCTGCGTAGCCTTAACCAAGCACGACGCGGCGTATGCCGAAGGCATAAGCCCAGCTCTGAGGCTAATCCCATCGACAAAGAAATTGCTTCGTCGCTACGCTCCTCGCAATGACCTTTTTTACCCCACAATTCAAATGTGACAGAGGGCTAGGCCGGCTTCGCTGGCTTTATGTCGAATTCTTCGACCCAGCCGTGGCCGCTTTCGTCGATCCAGCAGAGCTCTTCGTTGCGTACCATTTTGACTTTGGCGGGAACCATCAACTCGGGGTATTTTTCGGCAACATGCCGATTGGTTGGTTCGCCGCGCTTGCCAGGCACACACAGCCAGTCGGTATAAACTTTTCTGGTATGAGTACGGTCGAGAATATTGGCGAGCCAGGTGCCGTAAGTGTGCATGCCATACCAGTTGCGCGACCAGATATACTCGACCTCGATGCCGTATTTGAGCAGAATGTCGGCAACAAACGATTCATTCTCGCAGATGCAGTAAATCAGCGTCAGCGTTTTTTCTGAGCTCCAGACACGCAGCTTATATTCAAAACACTTACCGCTGTAATCGCGGTTATCGCAGATGCGGTTTGGCATATCGATCTGTGGCAGTTCTCTGAATGAGATTACTTCGAAGCTGCCGTGCATGCCGCAGTCTTCCGGTTCAAGATCGCTGCCGGCCGAGAATTCCTGATAAAAGTTAACATCGGTGTGAATGAAGAGGTCGGGGTCTCTCTGCAAATCGGCTTCTTCAGCCGATTCTGCTGGTGGCAACTGCACGCCTTCGACCCTCTCGCTCCAGAGTTTACGGCCCGACCCGAAGTAGTCGAGATTGCTCAGATCGGTGCCAGACGACGGATAATAACAGATGCTGCGATATTTTTTCAGTTCACTGGCCAGATAATCTCTGCCGCTCATACGCTTTGTTTCCTTTCGGTATCTTTTATTAGTAAGGGCGCAGGCGGGTTTCTCATGCGCGGAAACTTTTTGCACAAGGATGTGCTTATGCA
>CAZMWO010000194.1:0-1176 GCA_964569565.1 uncultured bacterium
GGCACGGTCATGAACGACTGAATCTTGCGTCTGAAGACTTTGTCCATGCTCATGGCATTCTGGCCAGGCAGAAAAAGTTGCTGGCAGCGGGTAATGCGGGCCGGTTTTCCGCGTATTTTAAGACTGATGTCATCGATGTGCCCGGTGAGGCTGTCGAGGCTGGCCGGGGCGAGTGGCAGACGCGAAACGAAGTAGCGGGTTTCTTCGTCGTCTTTGAAGAGGCAGACAATGCCGAGATCATGGCCGATCAGCTGTGCCAGATACTCAAAAGACAGGCCGATCAGACCTTCGAGCGTTTGCACCGAAGAGAACCTTTTGGCCAGTATATTGAGTTTTTCCATTTCGCGGATGCGGTTTTCGCGTTCCTGCAGCAATCCGCTGTGCTCGATTTTCATGGCTGCGAGATTCGCGTATACTGTAGCTTCTTCCAGGTCATTTACATTGAACGCCTTGTCGCGCGTGGTATTGCCGACGATCATCAGTCCTACACACTGTGTATTGGTGGCAAGCGGAATAATCATCGCCGACATGAAAGGCGCATCTTTGAACAGGGGGTCATGCATTTCGCCGGTGTATAAAAGCCTCTGGCGGCATGAAAAGGCATTGCGCAGCAGCAGTGCCTCGGCACTCAATACTTCTTCGCTGCCGATAAACTCTGAAGAACAGGGTGCAAATCCAAATTCTTCCTCAGAGTTGATGATGGTGCGACGGTCGAGACATCTGATCTGAGACGGGCGCTTGCGCTTGGAACCGCTGAAGGCGGTAAAACACAGTTCAAAAGTTTCGCGATCGAGCAGCATAAAATAGACTTCGTCGGCTATTATCGCGTCTTTTGCCGATCTGGCCATGTTTTTGAGCAGCTCACCAAGATCGATCCCAGACGAGAGGGCCATGGAAAGGTCTGATAAGCGTGAAAGGCGCTCGAAAGTTTGTTCTGTCGAATTTACTGGTCGGGTTTTTCGTTCAGGCATTCTTCAATCTGCTTTCCTTGAATGTCGTTACCCGGTTGCGTCCGGTGTCTTTTGCCTTGTAAAGAGCGAGATCCGAAGCCTCGATAAGATCGGAGGGTTTTTCGCAGCTGGTTATACTGGTGCAGGCTACGCCAATCGACAGCGTGATTGCGAGTTCACGATTTTCATCGATCACGCGAGATTCTTCTACAGCAGCGCGAATACG
>CAZMWO010000194.1:1186-6713 GCA_964569565.1 uncultured bacterium
TTCCGGAAGAATGACTGCAAACTCTTCGCCACCATATCTGGCAACAGTATCGATCTGTTCGCGCACCGACTTTTTGAATACGGTGGCGACATGCCTTAAAACCTTGTCGCCAACGAGATGGCCGTAGGTGTCGTTAAATTTTTTGAAAAAATCTATGTCGATGAGCATCAGCGAAAGCGGTTTGGTGTAACGTTTGGCACGGGTAAATTCGTGGCTGAGAGTTTCCTGAAAATAGCGGTGGTTGAAAAGTTCTGTCAGCGGGTCGGTAAATGCCAGTTTCTCGGTGCGCTTGTGTATGAGCGCATTTTTAATGCTGGTGATGAAAATGCCGGTGAACTGGGAGGTGCTGTCGAGGTCGTTTGTCGTGAAAGGCTCATTGTGGCGGCGCGCCAGATGTATCAGACCGCGCACCTTGTCGCCTATGATTATCGGCAGGTGCATGGTGTGTTTATAATCTGTGGCCGGTTTTGACAGGTGAGTTTGTGGCTTGAAGAAAATCGGCTTGCAGAAATTATCCTGAGTTAATGGCGGATCAGAAGGGAAGTCGCAGAACAGGCTGAATATCTGCTGGGTAAGTTTTTTCTGGTAGCCGACTGATACCGGTTCGTCCGGCTGCACGATAAGTCGGTAACTGTTTTCGATGTCGTCGAAAAGAAGAATAGAGATGGTAGTGAAGGCTATTACCTTATTGAAGTTGTTGAACGCTTTTTGAAGAATGGTGTAGGGATCGAGTGTCGAGGTCAGATCCTTGCTGATTTCAAGGAAATAAAGGTTGCGCTGATTGGTGCGATAGAGCAGATCCTGATCTTCGCTGATGAGCCTGATCATGTTTTCGCGCTCGATGGCCATGCTCAGGTTTTGCGAGACTAGATAGAGAAATCGATAGTGCTTTCCTGCCTGTCGTGCGTCTTCGTCAAGATATCGACGACTGACCAGCAGAACGTGTGACGGCTGACCCTCTACCAGCAGCGGAATACAGAAAAGTTCCCGGATGCTTCCGTCTTTTTCTTCGAACGACAGGGTGGGTGGGCGCAATGCCTCAGTTTCGTTCGACAACAGGCTGTGCGATTGCGCAAGCTGCATCTGCATGCGGGCAGACACCGATCTGAACATTTGCTGCAGCAGAGAATGTTTAAGATTGTGGGCGGCCAGAATGTCAAAACTGATCTCAGTATCAGCTTTCCCGGCCATTTCGAGCTCTTTTTTTACTTTCAGTATCGCCAACCGTTCAAGGCCGAGTTCGCCCGAAAGCTTTTTCAGAAACTCTTCAAGTCTTCCGGTAAAATCATTTGATTCCGACAGAATGCTCGATATCTCATAAAGGCCGGCGATTTCGCGGCGATTTTCTTCGAGTGCGTCGAGAAGGCTTTCTTTTTCGATCAGACTGGCAATCATGGTGTCTACTGCTCTGAGGCGGCTAAGATCGCTTTCACAAAAGCTCTTCTGGCTTGTCGGCCGGTTAAGATTCATTACTCCGATCAGTTTTTTATTGATTTTGAGCGGAATCGACAAAAACGAGCCGCTATCGTTTTTTCTGCGCAGCTTTGTCTTCAGGTCTGCCTGTGCAGCGTTTTCGACCACAATCGGCCTGCCGCTTTCAAAAACCTTGCCGGCGATGCCTTCTTTTACCGGTATTTCGGCCACCAGGCCGCCCTTCTGGTTTTTATGGGCGGGATGATGCGACGAAACATAGAGCTTCAGGCTGTTGCTCTGTTTGTCGTATACCATTATCGAACCTGACGCCGCATCCATGTAAGCTACCGTCTCGGCGATGATCGACTCGACAAGTTTATGCAGATCTTTGGTTTCGGCGGCCTTTTCTGCCAGCCGGGCATGAAAATCGAGAATGGTTTCAAGTGCGTGTCCGTTCATGCAGATGCCTTTCCTTTGAATTTGAGAGTCAGCACTGTCAGATCGTCATGAGCTTCAGCTGTTCCCCGCCAGTCCATTGCGGCCGCAATAAGTGCTTCGCCGATTTCTCTGGCACTCCTGCCTGAATACTCATCGAAAATGGCTTGAATCCGCTCGCTCCCAAACATGTTCTTCTCCTTGGCGCCCTCTTCTGACAGGCCATCGGTATACATTATCAGGGCATCGCCGGCCGACATGTCGAAAGGATTTTTGTCGTAGCCTGATATCGCCGGAATACCAAGTGGCGGCCCGCTTCTGGTTTCGACCAGTCTGACGCTGCCTGCCAGTTTAACCATCAGGGGGCCATGTCCGGCCGAAGACATTTCGCTCCGGCCGTTGGCCGGGTCGATAGCCACCAGCTGCAGGGTGACAAAATGATATGAATCGAGCTCGAGTGCCAGTTTGCTGTTGACCTTTTCGAGTATGGTCACCGGATCAGAGCACTCCTGCACAACCTGTCTGATGATCATCCGGGTGACAACCATCAATATTGCTGCCGGCATGCCTTTACCCGAAACATCGCCGAGAACGGCAAGTAGTCTGCCGTCTTCCAAAGTGAGAATGTCAAAAAAGTCGCCACCGATCTGGCGTGCTGGTATGCTTCTGCCGAACATCTCTATCGACTCCGGCAGATCAGAAAAAGTTTTTGGCATCAGAGACATCTGTATGTCGCGGGCATCGCTTAGCTGGCGTTCAAGCAGATCTCTGTCGTGGCGCTCTTCCATAAGTCTGACGTTTTCAAGGGCGGTGACGACGAGGTGCGCAATTGCCTCGAGCAGTTGCTGATCCTGAATGGTAAAGGTCAGGCCATTGGTTTTGTTGTTTACGTTGATGACGCCGATTACTTTTTTGCCGCTGCCGCCACGTTGTATTACCAGAGGAACCGACAGCAGCGAACGGTTTAGGTAATGTTCCATCGAGCGCTTCTTGAAGATGCCTTCAGATTCTATGTTGTCGATACGATAGGAGCGACCCTGCTGGGCAACGTAGCCCGATATCTCTTCGCCGATAGGAATTCTGGTTTTTTCGATGATTCCGGGGGGGAGCCCGAATCCCTTTTCGATCTGCAGATATCTGCCGCTTTCGTCTAACTTGAGATAGGAGATGCGGTTTACTCTGAGCAGTCGCCTGATGATGACGATCATTTCGTCGAGCAGAGCGTTCGAGTCCGAGAGTTTTTCCATGAGGCCTTCGAGCGCGTTAATGGTTGCGAGTTTTTCAGAATAGTTGCTGGCGACCTGCAGTGCAGCACTCATTCCGTTGAGGAGAATTGGCATGAGAGCTGCGAGATCTTCTTCGGCCAATGGCTTGTTAAGGGCTGATTCAAAAAGAATAACGCCACCAAGTGAGCGCAGTGGCAGAAACTCGGTATTGATTGCTGTAGCCTGCGGCGTGGTGGCAAGCGGCAGCACATAGCGAATTGGCAGCGGGTAATGCCCGTTACGGTTATCAAAGGCTGAGCCTTCGGTAATTGCGTCTATTACCGGCCCTTTGTTTTTTATAAGCTCGTTAATATCCAGATCTTCCGGTTTCTGCCCACCAAGATATGCTGCAAGGTTCAGTTCTGAAGTCTCGCGTGAAAACATCAGAATCGCACCTGAATACTGAGCGAACAGATAGTTCAGGCTTTCGACCAGCTTGTATAGAATTGCGTCGATGTTAACCGAAGAAATGATCGTGTTGCAGGTCTGGTTTATCTGCTGCAGAATTCGCCCGTGTCTGGCCTCTTTGCGCAACTGGTAGTAATGGCTGAAATAAAGGCCGAGCTGATTGGCGAGCGTCGGCATGAGTTTCGAGCGATGACTGATATGTCGCCTGAAGTGGTCGCCTGAAAGGAGAAACCCGAGGTGTCCGTATGTCTGCCCGCCGGCCTGACAGGCAAAAACAAGTGGTGACAGATTCAGACTGTTGAATTCAAAGCTTCCGCTATTGACGGTCGTTCTGGTGATTATCGCATGCTTTTCGATCTTGTACTGCTGCATGGCGATGTCGATCATTTCCTCAATTTCGTTTTTGCTGCGCTCGTCTTCGCAGGCTGCCATGACTGTTATCTGATTGTAGGCATCGGGGCCGGCCTGCTGTAGCACGAAAACCGTATGAAAATTAAAAGCCCTCTGCAATTTGAGCAGAAAACTGGTCAGCATCGGGCTATCTTCGTCAAACCATATCTGAGACTGTCTTTGTTCGTAACCGGGCGCCGGTGGCAGGGCATCGGCATGTCGACTGGTGTTGAGCAGTTTCTGGGTTTCATGCAGGAAAGAGAGCAGGCGGTCGGAACTCTCGACCTGGTTTCTGACCAGATGCAGCGGAAAGAGGAATCTGCTGCAGATTTTTGCGGCCAGATGATCGGCAAAGAAATGCCATTCACTTATGCTGAAACCAGTATCGGCTGAGAGCAACAATAACTGATCGCCAAAATGTGAATTATCGACCATGTAAGGGCTTATGATCGTTATGCATCTTTTGCCGCCCAGATTGCGAATAAGCAGGTCGTCGGGGCGGTCTGGAAGCGTTTCTGATCGCAAGTCGTAGAGCTCGTCCATGGTGAATCCCGATGCTTCGTGCAGCTTGAATTCTTTCCAGGGTTGGCCTGAACTGCCTGTGTATAGGCGCAGCGCCAGTCCGCGATATTCTGCAAAACCTCTCAAAAGATCGAAACTGCTGCTGGAAAGTTCGCTGAAGCGAGGCAAATCTTCGGCTTCAGCCAGTGCATTCAAAAAAGCTGTTTTCAAATATAACTCCGCTGCCTTGCGACGTCTGATTGTCGAATTATATTCTTTTCTTCTCCCTATTTCAAGAACTGGTGTAACTCAGATATTCTGTCTGGTGTTAACCGGTTGAATTTTTCTCTGCTTTGCGGCACTATGGTCTGACATAAAGTCCTTCGCCGCGACTGGTGTATGCCGTCAGAAAAGTGGAATATAAATGTCGTTTAAATCTGTGAGCGTAAAAGCATGGCAGCTGTTTGCAGCATTGCTCAAGGCTGGCGCAATGCTGTTGCTGTTTTGTACAGCAACAGGTTCGTTGTCGGCTCAGGAAGAAATAATAGTGCTTAACGGCAGAAAATATCATAAACAGATGTCTGGAGCCGCCCGCTTTGCGATGTTGCTGAAGATTCAGTTTGAAAAAGCTGCCGATCAGGTTGTCGGCAGCAAAAGTGTTATGCCGACCGCTTTCAGATTTGCAGAAGATGGCGGAATATGGGTTCTCGACCCGACCGGTGAGAAGTTGAAGCGTTTCATGCCTGACGGTTCTCTCGAAAAAACAATCACATTGACTGGCATCGGCAGTATGATCCTTGACTTTGCACTGGCCAGTGATGGTTCTTTTGCTTTTCTGGATGATGCTGACGGTTATGTCATTTTTGCTGATGCCGGAGGAAATAGGATAAATGAAATCGAGGGGCTTGCAGGCGCACGTCAGATCGAATTTGCCAGGAACGGAGATCTTTATGTTGATTTCCCTGTAATGAAAGCTGTATTGAGGTTTTCGCGTGATGGCGAATTGCTTGAAGAATACCCTTATAAGGATGGCCTGAGTCTTTTCACGTCGCCACAGGGTGAACTTTATGGTTTGAATGTGCGTGATCGTGACATTTTTCTGTACAAAAGAGTGG
>CAZMWO010000195.1:0-6666 GCA_964569565.1 uncultured bacterium
GCGTCAATATCATAGCTATCGCCCAGGGCGCTTCCGAGCGCTCTATCTCGGTGGTCATCGACCAGAAAAGAGCCGCACAGGCTGTTATTGGCTGCCATCAGATATTCTTCGACGTGCAGCAGTATCTTGACCTGTTTCTCGTCGGCTGTGGCAATATTGGCAAGGCCCTTCTCCGCCAGGTTCAGCAGCAGAAGGAAATGCTCAGAAAGAGCAACATCACGATCAGAACCTGCGCCATTGCCAACTCTAAGAAGATGCTTCTCGATGCCCGCGGCATCGATCTCGACAACTGGCAGCAGCAGCTCGATGAAAAGGGCCAGGAATGTGACCTCGCGCTGATGTTCGCATGGGCCACCGAACAGCAGCTGTCGAACCCGGTTTTCATGGACTGCACCAGCAGTCAACGCGTTGCCGACAGCTACATCGATGCCATGAACGCCGGTCTGCACGTGGTGACCCCTAACAAAAAAGCCAACACCCGTGATTACGCCTATTATACCGCCATGCGCACCACTGCGTTGCGGCAGCGCCGACAGTTCCTTTACGAAGCCACGGTCGGTGCCGGCCTGCCGGTTATCGACAATCTCAAAAAGCTTATCTATGCCGGCGACGAATTGCAGCGCTTCAAAGGCATTCTCTCCGGATCGCTGTCGTTCATTTTCGGCCAGCTCGACGAGGGAATCCCGATGTCAGAAGCGACGCGCATCGCACGCGAGCGCAACTTCACCGAACCCGACCCGCGCGACGATCTCAGCGGCATGGATGTCGCCAGGAAAGTGCTGATTCTGGCGCGCGAAGCCGGTTACACTCTTGAGCTTTCTGACATAAAGGTAGAAGGCGCCCTGCCCGAAGGTTTTGACGCCGGTGGCAGCGTTGACGAATTCATGGCCCGCCTGCCGCAGGCCGACGCTGCAATCCAGGCGCGAGTCGAAGCGGCCCGGGCCCAGAACAAGGTTCTGCGCTATATCGGCGAAATCGATGCTGGGGTCTGCCGGGTCAGGGTCGGCGAAGTAAGTGCCGATGACCCCTTATACAGCGTCAAGGGCGGCGAAAATGCTCTCGCCTTCTATAGCCGTTACTATCAGCCGATTCCTTTCGTGCTGCGCGGCTATGGTGCCGGCAACGAAGTGACTGCCGCCGGTGTCTTTGCTGATCTCATGCGCACTCTGAACTGGACCAGAGAGGCCGTCGTATGAGCGTGAGGGTTTACGCGCCGGCTACCATTGCAAATCTGGGTGTCGGCTTCGATCTGCTCGGAGCCGCTGTCGAGCCGGTTGACGGCAGCTGCCTCGGTGATCGGCTGAAAGCCGAACGCGACGTTAAAGGCATCAGCCTCGACTGTTCTGGTGCCTGGCAGCACAGACTGCCGCAGAACCATCAGCAGAATATAGTTTATCAGTGCGCTGAACACTTTCTGCAACACCTTGGTTCTGCCGGAAAAACTGGTGTCAGTCTTGAACTCGAAAAGAACCTGCCAGTCGGCAGTGGCCTCGGTTCGAGCGCCTGCTCGGTCGTCGCCGCCTTTTATGCCCTTAATGAACTGTTCGAACGACCTTTCAGTAAAGACGAACTGATGCTGATGATGGGCGAATTCGAAGGGCGGGTCAGCGGTTCGATTCATTACGATAACGTTGCGCCCTGCTTTCTGGGCGGATTGCAGCTCATGCTACAGAGTAAGAAAACTTTCTGCACCGGCCTGCCATTTTTTCGAGACTGGTTCTGGGTTGTCGCCTACCCCGGTATCTCGCTGTCGACCGCAAAAATGCGCGCACTGCTGCCGGAAAAATACAGCCGGGCCGATCTGATTACCTATGGCCGCCTGCTCAGCGGCTTTATTCATGCTTCGCACACTGACAATGCTGAACTTGCCGCATCACTTCTGCACGATGTCGTGGCCGAACCTTATCGCAGTCCGCACATTCCGGGGTATGACAAAGCTAAAAAGGCGCTGAAAGAACTTGGTGTTATTGCCAGCGGCATCTCGGGCAGCGGTCCGACCATGTTCGCCGTAAGCGACAGCCGCGAGACGGCCGATTGGACTGCTGAATGGCTCACTGCCAATTATCTCTGCGAACCCGGCGGTTTCGTTAAAATCTGCAGAATCTCTGAAACCGGCACCAGTTGCATTTAACATGCACAAACAGAATCAGGAAATTTGAACAATATGAAACTTTATAACCTGCAGCACCCTGACGAACAGGTAACCTTTGCCGAAGCTGTGAAAATTGGCATGGGCAAGGATCGCGGCCTTTTTTTTCCGACAGAGATTCCGCGATTCGATGACCTTGCCGGTCTGCTGAGGCTTCCGTTCGTCGAGCGCAGCTGCCGCATTATCGAAGCCTGGGTCGGCAGCGAGATTGGCCATGCCGCAGCCAGGCGGCTGGTCGAAAAAGCTTTCGATTTTCCGCTCAAACTGGTCAAAGTTGATGCTCAGCGCAGCATTCTTGAACTCTTTCATGGCCCTACTCTCGCGTTCAAAGATTTCGGCGCCCGTTTCATGGCACAGTGTCTGAGCGAATCTTCAGCCGGGCACAGGATCACCATTCTGACCGCAACTTCCGGCGACACCGGCGCAGCCGTAGCACATGCCTTTTACGGACTGCCGGGAATTAAAGTCGTTGTGCTCTACCCGGAAGGCAAAATCAGCCATCTCCAGGAAAAACTTTTCTGCACGCTCGGCGGCAATATTCATACTGTCGCTGTCAGCTCAGACTTTGATGCCTGCCAGGAGCTCGTCAAAAAGTCGTTTGTCGATACCGAGCTGCAACAGACTCTATATCTTAATTCTGCCAATTCAATCAATATTGCGCGCCTGCTGGCTCAGGTGTGCTATTATTTCGAAGCTGTCGCCGCCTGCAATTACGACGAACCACCGGTTATCGCCGTTCCCAGTGGCAACTTCGGCAATCTGACTGCCGGGCTGCTGGCACAGGCCATGGGACTTCCGGTCAAACGTTTTATCGCAGCGACCAACTGCAACGATACGGTTCCGCGCTATCTGGGCAGCGGTGCCTGGTCGCCAAACCCGACGGTGGCAACTGCCTCGAACGCCATGGATGTCGCCGCCCCCAGTAACTGGCCGCGCGTCGAAGCGGTTCTCAAGACAATGGGCCGGCCGCTAAGTGACCTCACCGGTATCGCCGTTTCAGAAGAGCAGACGCGCGCGTCATTGCACGAGCTCTACAGTCATGGTTACCTTGCCGAACCACATGCAGCCGTGGCCGCCTGTGCTCTGCAGAATTCGCTGAAGCCCGGCGAGCACGGCATCTTTCTGGGTACCGCGCACCCGGCCAAATTTAAGGAATCGGTCGAGCAGACACTCTCACTCAGCATCGACCTGCCCGCGCCATTGCAGGCTGTCGCTGACCGTTCCATTCTATCGAAGCGTCTTGCCTGCGACTTTAAAGAGTTCAAAAACTTTTTGCTCGAAGAGATTGCTGACTGAAAAAGGTAAAACTATGCGAAAAATGATTCTGCTGGTTCTTCTGTGCATCGGGCTGATTCAGGACGTTGCGGCCAAAGACTTTGCGTCGGAGATTTTTCAGGTGAATTCGGCCGGATTCCCAAAGATTGGTGTGCTGCTGAAAGTGTTCAGTAAAGAGCCGGTTGATCTCAAGAACGATAATTTTACGATCAGCGAAGACGCGACTGGAATCAGCAGTTTCGAGCTGGTATTTCAGAAGAACCGGCATTATATGGTGCTGGTCATCGACCGCTCATCGAGCATAGAACCGGCAATGCCGGCGGTTAAACAGGCGGCGGCCTCGTTTGTGCAGAGCATGGTCAGCGATGTGCAGATTTCTGTGCTTTCGTTCGGCAGCGACCTCGATTTCACTCATGACTTTTCGGCTGACGGGGAATCGCTGGTCGCGAGCATTCAGAAAATAAGGCCCTGGGGCGGCACAACTCTTTACGATGCCCTTTATTCGGCCTGCGAAGAGCTTAACAACAAGGCCGGACGCAGCGATCTCAAGACAGTCGTCTGCCTCACCGACGGGCGCGACAGCAAACCTAACGGCGAAACCCCGATGTCGACTCACACGCCGGCCGAAGTCAGCAAATTTGCTGCTGATAAAGGCGTCAGGCTGATTACCGTCGGGCTTGGCAATGACATTGACGAAGCCATTCTCAGAGATTTCGCAACATCGACCGGCGGCTGGTATCTTCAGACCACCACGCCTGAGCAGCTGGCCAGGCTCTATGAAGCCCTCAGCCGGCGTATGAAGCTCGAGCGCTATTATCGCCTGACCTACACCACTCCGAAACCACAAGCCGATGGCACCCGCCGCAATATCGATATTGTCAGCCGACTGCGTGGAAATGAAGAACAGGGCAAAGGCTTCTACACGGCACCAACAAAAACCGTCTACAAGCCTGAAGCCGATGATTCCAGCAGCACCGGCAAAATGACACTGCGCTCGGTATTCAGCGATCTGCATATTGACGGCCCGGATTCGGTCTTTCTCACCGGGCCGATCACGCCGCCACCATCACACCCGGTTTTCGGCCTCAACCAGGCCTCGCTTCTCGGCCTGTCACAGTCTGATGCGATGTCGCTGATCGAACAGACAAGAGAACGTGTCAGCGCTGAACATCTTGCCAACTATCAGAGACAGCAGGCCTATCTCGATAATTACAGCAATGGGCTCGCGAGTCTTTCGGCAGAGGTCGAAGAAAAAGCCAGTCGCAGCGACCTCAAGGAATTCGAGCGACCACGCATCGAATACCGGCGCGAATACCTGCGCATGCGCAGCGAAGAAATCAATCTGCACTCACAACAGGCCTACGATGAATACCATGCCAGGCACACTGCCGCCATGGCCGATCTCGATATTTTTCAGCAGCATGTCGTCAATGAAGAAGCTGATGTCGATGATCTCTTTCACGCCAATTCAGCCAGTCTCACCGCCACTCTCAGCCTGGTCGATGAAAAATACGACCAACTTCTGGAACAGCATCAGGAAAAGATGAACCAGCACTTCTCAGACACCCTCGGCAGCCGCGGCAGTAACGTCGAATTCAACCAGACGATCACCGATGAAGAAACTGAAATTGACATTCCGATTATTCCAGACCCGACCGGCAGCGGCCGCCCATCGGTCGGCAACATCCGCGAGCTCATCGAAAAACGAGTTCCCGGGGCCGATGGCGAAGCGCCCGACCTTGAACTTCTCGACGATTAACCGGAAACTTAATTCAAACGCAGACGGAAGCTGGCGAGAGGAGTTGTTTCGACTTTCGTAATCTTATCGACGCCTTCGTTTCTGCGTGAACCTGAAGCCTCGATGTGGGTGGTTTTCAAAGTGCACTCAATATCGTAAACGCCCGGTGTAAGGCTTTCCAGAAAAATCCGGGCGTTAATGTAGTGAACATCGCTAGTGCCTATAGCGACGTCCATCGGAACCCAAGTCGTCTGAGGCTTTTCGACTTCGATTTCGATAAGCTGCGGCTCCGGCTTCTGGTTCGAATCGTCATCGACATAGGTGAACACTCTCTTGAATTCAGCTTTGGTGATTTTCATGCCGCGCATGTCATCGGCACCATTTCCGCTCATTCCATGCAGAATGTAGAGCATGGGGCTCTCGTCTGCTCTGTATTCGACGTCCTGTCTGGCGGCAGACTGGCTGTCCGGCCTGTCGAACATTTCTTTTTTGAGCTTATCGACTATGTCTTTTTCAGTAGCGAGAATTACCCGCAAAGTCCGGTTCGTTCCCTGAGTTTTGCTGATCAGTTCACCGATATTTTTTTCGGTTCCAGAGCTGTAGCTCTCCAGAAATTCAGTCTTGAGTTGCAGGGTTTCAGCCGAAACGCAGGTCGCGAAAACCCCGGCAAAAATTACTACCAGAAAGATTGCCCAAAATTGCCTTCTCATCGATGCCCTCCTGAATGAGCTTTTGTATAAAATAGCAGAAATCCCGGCAAACTGCAAAATTCACGGTCAGCGGCTGTAGTAGCTGATGTTTTCTTTTTTCCAGGTCGTGCGCTTCTCGAGATCGCGCAGGCTGACCGGCCCTTCAACCGGGTTGTTATCCATGCTCGGGCCCATCAGCATGACATGCGCTCGTTTGCCGACGACTTCGAGCACCATAACCTGCTGGCCGGTCGGAACCTTCGTATCGCTCAGTTTAAGGTATTTTGCCGTAACATTGTATTTTTGCGTGCGTTTTGGAATATTGGCGACCTGAGCCTTGAGCTTGTCGAGCTCTGGCGGGCCAAAATGTCTGTCTGCGCGAAACTGGTCGATAACCTGATTGTACAAAGCCATGACCAGCATGCTCGACTTGATGATAGCCGCCTTGAAACCGCTGTCGATGCGAAGATTCTTCATAACTCCGGTCATGCCTTCAAACAGTTGATATTTGGCTGCATAGATCTGAGCGAGAATTTTGAGTTCTTCGGGCAGGCGTGGTTCGATCTGCCGGTAAATACCAGCGGCGTTGGCAAACTTTGTCTTAACCTCAGGCATTTTACCGAGCACATTGAGATACTTCATATCGTGAAAATAGCCTTCATATTCATCGATAAACGAAAAAAGCTGCATCAGCTGCTCGCGCTGATTGACCTGCCCGGGCTGCCTGGCTGACAACTGCACGGCCTTGGGCTGCGGCGTCATACAACCGGCGCAGAATGTCGCATTATCTGGCAGTTCGGCATTGCACCCGATAC
>CAZMWO010000196.1:0-6652 GCA_964569565.1 uncultured bacterium
TGCCGATGGCGGCATAGGCCTCGTAACCCTTTTTAAGGACCTTGCGGCCGATCCAGCGACCGATACCGCCGCCGATACGCTTACCCAGCTTACTGCCGATAGTGGCCGCGGCTATTGTGCCGACAATTGGCAACACCAGTGGCCCACCGCATGAGAAAAGCGCTATACCGGCTGCGGCTCCCATGGTGCCTCCGACCAGGTCGCCGATGACGGCGCCGATCGCATCAGCCGTCAGCGAGGCCTTGTTTACGGTTCGCGTTGCATCGATGACTGCGCCAAGATCGACCTTGCGACCGTCTTTGAGCTTCCATTGTGTGACCAGAGCGCTGATTGCCTTGGCAAAAGTCTTGGTAACTATATCGCCGATGCGAAAGCCGAGCATGGCACCCATACCGGCAGCCAGAGGCCCGCCGACTGCCGCGCCGAGCACATAGCCGATTCCGGCGCCAATCACGCCACCAGCCTTCCCGACGACAAATCCGGCTGCACTCGAGGCTGCTTTGGTTATCCACCAGTCCTGATCCTGGAACTGATCGACCTTCTGTTGAGTTTTGAGTTTGAGGCGCTGAAACAGCGACAGTTCTGCTGCTTCGACGAATGGCGCCAGCAGCAGAGATAGCGTGAGCAGCAGGCTCAAAAAACACAACTGTCGCGATGCAAACCTCATTACATGCTCCGTATAGCCTGAGAGATGTACCTATTATAAGAAAAACCACCCCACCCCGCAATGCCCGGGCGCCCGGCAGTAACCTCCAGGGTTCTCAGCTCTGAATCAGCGCCATGACTGAACCTGGCGCGATACTTATGCAGACATCGTCACCCGGGGCACGGCCGGCAATGTCGGACAGATCAGCTTCGGCCAGCAGGCTGAAATTCTTCTGCGGGCAACGCAGCACCAGAGTAGCAGTTCTGCCTTTTTTGAAGATGTTTTCAATTACGCAGCCTCTTATCGCGCCGGCAAAGTCTGAACTGCAGATGCTGATATCGGATGCCCTGATTCCGAGTTTATAACAGATTTCTGCCATGTTATCGCGACCCAGGGTCGGGTAACTCGCAGAAACTGCAAGCTTCGTTTCGAGTGCAGGCGAATAGAACTCGCAAAAACCGTTACTGCGACCTTCAAATCTCGCCGGCAGAAAATTTTCCGCGCCAAGAATACAGGCTGCCGAAACGGTTTTCGGGAAACAGAAAACCTCGCTTTTCGGGCCGGTATCGACAAGCTCACCATTGGCGATGAGACTGAGGTCATCGCCGAGGATCTGTGCCTCTTCGAGATCATGCGTAACCAGAAGCATTGTCCATTTGCGTTCTACCTGCAGTTGTTTCAGATAATGCCATAGCTTGTTCGTCGAGAAGAATAAGCTGACTGTCGGAAATAATTGCGCGCGCCAGTGCCGTTCGATGCTTTTCGCCACCGCTGAGATGATCGATTTGCCGATCGAGCAGATGCGCGATATCGAGCTCAACCGCGAGCGGCTGCAGGCGGCGATCGGCCTCTTCCCTGCTCATGCCCTTTATCCTCAACCCGTAGCAGATGTTTTCGCGCACCAGCATATTCGGAAACAGGCATAGATCCTGAGGAAGATAAGAAATATTACGCTGTTCAGGTTCTACCAGACTGATATCGCGGCCGGCAAAGACGATGCTGCCGCTTTCCGGGCGGCGCAGGCCGGCGATTGTTTCGAGCAGCAGCGTTTTGCCGCTGCCGGTGGTGCCGACGATAACATGGCAGAGGCCAGACTGCAGATTCAGCGACAGGTTTTTTACACTGAATTTGCCAGCCACTATGTTGAGGTTATCTATCTTGAGCAATGTCGCTTACCTCGATGAAATAAAACGCGAAAAGTAGAGAACCAGCAGGCTGACGCTGATCAACAATGCTATGGCACCAACGGCGCCTTCGATGTCGGCGCTGGCCAGCCGCATGTAAATCGAGATTGGCAATGTCTCGGTGCGCATGGCGATGGTGCCTGCCACCGTAATCGTAGCGCCGAACTCGCCCATGGCCTTGGCCCAGGTCAGAATTGCCGCAGCAAAGAGGCCACGCCGCGCATTAGGCAGCACTACCGTGCGGAAAGCCGCAAAGCTGCCGGCGCCAAGGCTGCGGGCCATATCGTCATAACGGGTCGGCACCTCATCGAATGCGGCTTTGCAAAGTCGCACCGACACTCCCAGTACGGCCACGAACTGCGCCAGAATAATGCCATAAATCGTGAAAACGAACTGCTGAAGATTACTCTGAATCCAGATACCGGCAGAAGTGCTGAAAAAAATCAGGATCATTGCGCCGAGCGCCGCCGGCGACACGAAAAGCGGCAGCTCGAGCATGGTATCGACGACGCGTCGGCCGGCAAAATCATGCCGCGACAGGGCAAAGCCGGCAGGCAGCGCAACCAGTCCGGCGATAAAAACGACCAGAGTGGCAGCAAATACGCTTGTTTTTATGGCATGCAGGGTACGCGCTGAAGAAAACAGCGCCTGCAGAGAATCGACTGACAGAAAAGTGGTCAAAGAAGCTATCAAAGCTGCGTATATCAGAAATGTCAGCAGCGCTACCGCTATGCCGGCACGTCGAAAAGTCATCTGGGCATCCAGTCTTCTGGCAGCTTCCAGCTGCCGCCAACCGGTTTGTCGGCGCCTATCCAGGCTGCCGCATCTTCTGCGCTGGTGAAGTATTTATACTGACGGTAATATTGCTGACCTTCATCTGAAATCACAAAGTCGATGAACTGCTGCGCCAATTCCGGTTGCTGGCTGAAAGTCGAAATAGCAACGGGAATATAACCGATACGTATGATCTCTTCTTTGGCCAGAGGTACCGTTTCGATTCTTTCGGGATCCCAGTGTTCGAACACCCGCCAGCCGATAACTGCGTCAACTGTGGCCAGCGAAATCGACGTTGCTGTCTTTTCGCAGCTTTCCGGGTAATTTACGATATTGGCTTTTACCGCTGCGACTGCTTCGGGTTTGAGGTTCTTTTCGAGTATTTCTATGGCATAGAGCCCGACGCAGACTCCTTCGGGGTTGGCAATGGCGACGCGCAGACCGGGCCTGGCAAGATCGCGCAGAGTTTTGATGCCTTTGGGGTTACCTTTTCTGACATTGATCGCATTGACCAGATAAACCACCTTGCGCTCGCTTTCGGAAACGACGAGTCCCTTCGCCTTTGCTGTTTCCATGTAGTCTGACGACCCGGGAAAATACACATCGCCGGTTCGACCAAGCTGCATCTGCGAAAGAACGTAACCTGAACCGCCGAAAATGAGGTCAACCTTGACGCCGGTTTTGGCGGTAAACGCGGCAGCAGCTAGTTCGGTCGGCGGCTTGCTCGCCGCGCCGGCAAAAACCAGCAGACTCTGCCCGGCCAGTACAGCTCCGGCAACGCCGACAAAAATCAGCAATAACAGGCTTTTCCGCCAGATGAACTTCAAAATAGTACCTCTCATTCAATCTCATCAACAATTGTAACATTACCGCCGGATGTTTACAAAGCTGTTCTGCGCAAAAATCGCATTATGAAATATTCTTCAGCAGCAGCGTGCAAAATTGTCAGCAATCCGTATCATCTGTCTGCGCAAAAGCTCTTCAAATCAACGACATACAGCTGGCATGCTTATTGCTTAACTCAGTATTTCACAAAAACAGCAGTGGAAGAGCCAATGGAGTTCGCTCTTCTGCGCCCGGGCTCCAGTCATCGATTATGCTGTTATCTGTGAAAGATTTTCTGGTATCATTCAGTTATCTTGATCGAGAGGTGTTCCAATGAACAGGAAAGCCCTGCTGCTCGCCCTTGCTCTAGCCGGGTCAACCGCCCATGCCCAGACTTCAACTCAGCCAGAACCAGCCCGGGAAGACTCAGACAGCATCGAAAAGACATGCCAGCAGGCTGTCAGCGAAATAGACAAGCTGACCATAATCGAGTCACTGCAAGCAATCAAAAAAGATCCTTCGCAGGTAAAGTTTCACAGCGCCATGTGTTATGACATGGCGATGCCACCGATGTATACGACATTCTCATGTCCGACATGCGGAACTGAAACCCAATATGCTTACCAGTCTTATCAGGGCGAGGTCGCCAACCGGATAGCCTATCTGCTGCGCTCTCTTGGCCAGATAAAAGCAAAGACCGAGGTCGATTTTTCTGACTTCTGCAGCAAATGCAGTAAAGACAACGATGACCAGCCTGAACTGAAGTTTACCACAAACTGCCTCGACTGCTCAAAAACCTTTAAGTGGACAGCCAACAGCATTGAAGAACTCGAACAATTACCTTTGCTCTTCAGCAGTTTTCCGGTGACCGAAGTCGATCAGGGGCAAATCGGCCAGCAGAAGATCGAACCCGAAAAACTTTCTGAATACCTGTCGAATAGACTGCTCTGTCCGGCCTGCCGCGAAAAACACGGGCTGAAGTAACGAGGAGAAACTTATGAAAAAATCCAGCAAAATAGCCGGTATCGCCATGGCAACCCTGATGACTGTCAGCAGCAGTCCGGCAATAGCCGAGGATACTACTGGCTGCGCGGCCTGCAGTGAAACTGGCGCTAATAATGGCGAAACTGCCGGTGTAGCTGGCGACCGCGCTCTCGCGCGCCAGAAGCTGATCGATGCCCTCAAAAGCATGAAGAATCAGCCTGAGCAGATCGAATTTCATTCGGCCATGTGCTACAAAATGGCGTTTCCGCCGGCTACAATTGATTATACCTGCCCCGCCTGTGGCGAAAATACGGTTCATCAGTATAATTCGATGGCCGGCGCCATGGTTCGTCGAATCAGCACAGTGCGACGCGCATTGCCAAATCTGCCGGTCAAAATCACTCTCGACGAAACCTCGCTTTGCAGCAAATGCAGCAAAAGCGAAAAAGCCGAGCTGTTATTTAAGACTGAATGTGGCAAATGCGGCACCAGCTTCACCTGGAAAACCAGTGACGGCAACGATCTCGATAAACTCGGCTGGTTGTTCCTCGAATACCCGGTCAAGTCGATAGATGACGGCCCCGGCCGCGGTCCGGTAAACAACCCCGACAAAGTGCGGGCCATGGTCGAATTCGTTTCTGGATGCACTTTCTGCCCGAAATGCGTCAAAGAACTTCAGCTGAATTACGAGAAATAACCATGAAAAGACTCTATCCTGACGTAACTGTTCCAAAAACTGCCGTTCTCGAACTCACCAGCGCCTGCAATCACCGCTGTGTCTTCTGTTCAACCCCATGGGATGCCGATTCACCCGACACCGGCAAATTCGGATGCAACAAAGAGCTGAGCACGGCCGAATGGAAAGAATGCATAGATTTTATGATCGGCAAAGGCGTTCACGGCTTTGCTTTTACCGGCGGTGAACCTTTTCTGCGTCAGGATCTGTTCGAACTCATCGATTACGTTAAAGGCAAAACGGCGCGCCACCCTGAATTTGGCGCTGATGGCCGGGTCTGTGGCCATAAAGAAAAGCCGCTCGAACTCACAATCATCACCAACGGCCGTCTCGTCACCAGCGAGCATGCGGCCCGGCTCAAGAACAAAGTAGACGCCGTTGTCGTCAGCCTGCCCGGTCTTAAAACCTATTCTGAGCTTACCGGCGGCGGCAATGCTGCCGAGGCGCTGCGCACCATCACTCTGCTGGCACAGCAGAAAGTGCCGGTCGTAGTCAGCATCTGCGTCACCTCGCGCAACCTGCCCGAGCTGTTCGAAAACATTTCGGCCGGCTTTCTCGCCGGTGCCGATCAGCTGCTGCTTAACCGCTTTCTGCCCGGCGGCCGCGGCACCATTCATCAGGAACTCTGCCTGTCAGCCGAGCAGGTCAAAAAGATGTTGCGCATCGCCGACGAAGTCTGCACCACCGCCAACCGTTACGGCACTGTCGGCACCGAACTGCCGCTCTGTCTCTGCAACGAAAAATACAATATGCTCACAGTCGGCACCCAGTGCGCCGGCGGCGTCGAATTTTTTGCCGTCGCTCCCGACGGCAGCGTGCGACCCTGCAATCATTCTCCGGTGAATCTCGGCAACTATCAGGATCTCGAAATAGCCATCGCATCAGAATACTGGCAGACCTTCAAAACCCGTGAATATCTGCCAACCATGTGCAACAGCTGTCAACACATGCTCAAATGCGACGGCGGCTGCCGCGAAGCCGCTCACATCGCCGGTGGCGCCCTCAATTCACCCGACCCGGTGTTCAACTAATAGAGGCGGTGGCCCTGGGCGTCGTAGATGACGAAGGCCGGCATGTTTTTGACTTTGATGCGGTGAACCGCTTCCATACCGAATTCCGGGAAGTCGAGAACTTCTGACGAAATGATGTTCTCGCTGGCGATCAGCGCTGCAGCGCCACCAATGGTGCCGAGATAGAAGCCGCCATACTGGGCGCAGGCTTTGATTACGCTTTCGGCGCGATTGCCCTTGGCCAGCGTTACCAGCGAAGCGCCGCGGCTCATGAAAAAGTCGATGTATTCGTCCATGCGCTGCGCTGTGGTCGGGCCGAAACTGCCGATGGCGTAGCCAGGCGGCGTGCGGGCCGGGCCGGCGTAATATACCGGGTGATTTTTGAAATATTCCGGCATTGGCTGGCCGGCGTTAACCATTTCGAAGATACGCGCATGCGCCATGTCGCGCGCCACTACCATGGTGCCGTTGAGCATGACGAGTGAGCCGGCCG
>CAZMWO010000197.1:0-6629 GCA_964569565.1 uncultured bacterium
CAGCCAAAATAAACAGTCATTCTGCGCGAGCGTCAGGCGAAGTCGCAGAATCCATGATTTTGGCGCTTTTCTGGATCCTGCGACTGCGCTTCGCTTCGCGCAGGATGACAGACAAAAATCAGGAGCGGGGAAGGGTGATTTCGGCAATGAAGCCGCCACCGTCGCGGTTTTTGAGTTTGATGCAGCCATTGTGCAGTTTGACCGCATGCAGGGCAATCGCGAGGCCGAGGCCGGTACCGCCGGTTGAGCGGTTGCGGTCTTCGGCACAGCGATAAAAAGGCTCGAACAGCTTGCCGATATCGGCTTCAGAAACACCGGGGCCACGGTCGGCAACACTGATGACCAGTAATTTGTCGTTGCTGGTAAGGGTAACTTCGACCTGTGAGTTTTCCGGGCTGTATTTTATGGCATTGCGCAGAACGTTTTCGATGGCGCGCTCGATCAGCTGCTGCCTGCCATTTATGCTGCAGTCAGCCGCCATTTTAAGGCTGACCTGGCAGTTGCGTGTTCTGCCTTCAAAGCTGGCATCATTACAGATGCGCGTCAGGGTCGCGTTAAGATCGATCTGACGCCGTTCTTCATCAACGTTGCCGGCTTCCAGCCGTGAAAACTGCAACACCTCTTCAATCAGTGCGTTTATGCGCGCCACTTCCTTCTCGATACGAGCCAGCATAGGTTGTTCGGTTTCCGGCAGTTTTTTCTGCAACAGCTCTGCCGCTATCTGAAGGCGGGCCAGCGGCGAGCGCAGTTCGTGTGAAATGTCGCCGAAAAGCCGGCGCTGCGTGCGTATCATCTGTTCGATCTTATCGGCCATGTCATTGAAATCTACGGCGAGATCGCCGATTTCATCGAGGCGCCTGATTGCAGAACCGGTGACGCGGGCGTCGAGTTTTCCACCGGCAAAATTACGGCTGGCCTGTCTCAGTTCGCCAATCGGCCCGACCATGTAGCGCGACAGGGCATAGCAGAATATTGCCGTGATCAACAGATAAAACGGCATGGTGTCGATGATACGACCCATCATGAAGTGTTCAGGCCGCGGCACTTTCTGCGGAAAATGGCTGACAATAACGTATTTTTTGCCGGATTCTGAGGTCAGGAGACTGCCGACGAGTATTTCGCCGGCAACTTCGGTGCTCTCGATTATGTTTCCGGCAAACAGCCGGCGCGCGATTTCTTTGACTTCCGGTTCCCGCTCTTCAAAGGTTTTGAGCAACGCCTCGTAGCGCGGGTAACTGCGGCGACGGCGTTTCTGGCTCACCGTCTGTGTCGGCGAGAATATCAGCTGCAGCTTGTCGTTGTAAAGCCAGAAAGCACCCGGCAGTTTTACCGACAACGCCTGTTCGATGCCGGCGGTTTCGTAGCCATCAACCGCCATCTGGCCGTTTTCTTCGAGCATTTCGCGCCCCATGCTGAACAGGCGTTTGCTTTCTGGCCGGAAGTGGTAGAAATAGCCGTAAATGGCGACGAAGATGCCTGTCAAAACAACGGTAAGCCAGAACCAGAAAAAGAATTTGAAAAAGAGCCCTGAGCCGTAAAAATGGCTTATCGGGCTCTTATCTTCGCTGGCGCTATTTCTCTGGTCGGACATAGAGATACCCTGTTCCACGGATGGTTCTGATCGCTTCGTTGCCATTTCCGATTTTCTTGCGAAGATTGCTCATGTGAACGTCAAGACTGCGGTCATCATAGGTCAGGCGTCGGCCCAGCACTTTTTCGGCGAGCATCTGGCGTTCGACGACGTTGCCGGCTGAGCGCATCAGCTGTTCGAGAATGGCGAACTCGACTTCGGTCAGACCGAGGCTGACGCCATCCTTTTCGGCAGTTCTACTGGCTGAATCGACGCAGATATCAGCGATTTCAATGCGTCCTGATGATTTGTCGCCGCCCTCTTCTGACGACAGGGTCAGTCGACGAAACACGGCGCGCATTCTCGCTACCAGTTCACGCGGGCTGAACGGCTTCGGCAGATAATCGTCGGCGCCAAGTTCGAGACCGAGAATGCGATCGACTTCGTCGCCGCGCGCGGTAAGCATAATGACAGGTGTGTTCAGCTGACTGCGCAGGTTCTTGAGTACATCGAGGCCGTTCATTCCGGGAAGCATGATGTCGAGAATGATCAGGTCAAACCCGCCTGAGAGGGCTGTTTCGAGCCCGGTTCTGCCATTATTGACACAGGTCGGCTCGAATTTTTCCGAGGTCAGGTACTCTGCGAGCAGCTCGCAAAGTTCGTTGTCATCATCGATTATGAGTATCTGCTTCATGCTGATGCCTTCTGTCTGCCAGAGAACTGGCTTCATCATCTTAACTGCGACTGCGGTAATGATACCGTTTACGGCTGAGAAAAAGAGCGCTGAAAACATTCAGTCTTAATCATAGATAATATGCTACAGCAGCGGCTGGTGCAAAAGTAAAGAATTGTTAAGAGCGCGGTGGGTTCTTTACTCTTCTTTTCATTGCGTTTACAGTATCTGAAGACAGAATTGATTATATTAGATTTAAGGAAAATCTAAAAACAACTGGAGGTTTTTACATGCACAGGAAACTTATCCTCGTTCTTATCGTTGTATTTGTCGCAGTAAGCGCATTAGCTCTTCACTCAGCTGAAAAAAGAGAAGTGAAGCGCATCAGACACATTGAAATACGCAAAAACGCCGGTTCTGCTGACTTCATGCCTGCCCGGCTCATGCAGCTTTTCAAGTTTGCCGATGAACTCGAACTGAGCAACCCGCAGTTGCTGCAGTTGCGCATGGTATTCCAGAAGCAGGCTGAATCGCACAAAAAAAACATGCAGAACAGCAAGCAGTTCAAAAAGCTTAATGACTGCAACATCAGTGAAGAAGAAGTCAGAAAACTGGCATCCGAAAAGGCAAAGCAACTCGAAGAATCAATCATTGCAAAGTTCAGGATGCAGCAGGAAATCAAAAAGATTTTCACTCCCGAACAGCTCAAAAAGCTCGAAGAACTCAAAGCCAGAAAACCGGCCAGAAAAGGTATGCCTTTCATGAAAGGTGGCAAAATGGGTCATCCAAAGATGCCGTTCTGGAACAAAGCCGGCAAAGACCGCCAGGGCCCGCCTGCCAGGTGGCGCAACATGCCTGGCCGTAAGGCTGGCAAGCCCGGAGTGCCCAAGCCTGCCAGACGTCAGCAAAAAGATTCGCCCGAGTCCATGATCGATGCGATCGAAGAAATATTCGACGTCGATCAGTGGCGTTGAAAAGTGAGGCCGGTGTGCCAGTTGCGTGGCGCCAGCGGGTTCTGGCTGACTGATTTGAAGAAATCAGAATAGACTACGTCGTAAAAATCGTTGATCAGTATGCCACGGCTGCGGTCAGTCACATTGAAAGCAAATCCGGCCTGCATGCTCTCTGGAACGTAAGCCAGCTGGAGTTTTACGTTCCAGAGGAAGCCCTGTTCGCCGCCTTCGCTGACTTTTACCGGCTGAATTTTGAGAAAGCTGATTCTTTCGCTGAGCACTTTAATGCGTTCGGGCGCGCCGTCACTGGATTCGATTCTGACCAGCTTGAGCAGATCAGAGTTCTGCCGTTTTTCCAGGCGGTAACGAACGTGCATTATCGGGCGCAGCAGCATCTTCTGGCCATCGATATCTTTTTTTATCAGTTCGGGAGCGGCGGTGTGGCGGTAAAGCCGGTATTCTGCGCCAGACAGACCGTCGGCTCTCGAAAAATCAGCTTCGAGCAGATCGCTGAAACGCATGCTGAAACCGCCACGATAAGGAATGCAGCTGTTCTTGAGATCATCATGAATCTGTGTGCATATACGACGGCCTTCACCAAGCATGTCGATGCTGACAACTCCCGAAGTCGATGACTTGAGGCCGCTCTGATAAAGATAGAGCAGAGGCCCTGCAATGACAGTGGTTACCATCAGTGCAATCATGACTTCGATGATACTTATACCTTTTCTGTTCATGGCTGACTCACTATTATCGCCGACCGGTTCAGCTGTTCGAGGCCGACTCCAAGCCCGACACCGCCACGGGCAGGTCTGACGGTTACCTGTACCAGAATTGCTTCCATGTCGTCGCGACTGAGCGGGGTCACCGTGATTTTTCGTTCGAATGCAGCAGCGTCTTCGGGACGCTCGATACCGGTGACTGAACTGACAGTTTCGATCTTCTGCCATTCGTTGAATCTGTAGTCTGCGATTCCGTTGCCGAGATTGTCACGTACTTTGCGGCTGCCGAGAAATCTGAATACTTCAAGCGGTTCGCGCGCGATCTGCTCGGCGAGATACTGGTGATAAGCGCTGGCAGTGCCGCGATTCGACTCTGAAATCAGCGTGAACACATATATGACGAGAAGGCCCAGAACCATTGCGGCGAGCATTATTTCGGTAAAAGAGAACCCCCGCGTTTTTGCATTTTTCATCTGGCAGGGCATCAGTTGCGTACCCCTGATCTGTAATTGGTCCAGGGCGAAACGCTTATCTGATAAGACATGTCGGCGTCGAGAAGGTTTTTGTCAAAACTGACCCGGTGTTTGTGGTTACTCCAGTTGTCGAGGTTGATATAATCAGCCAGCAGCATGCCGCTGAGATTGAGTGCCTGTCTCGACTCGACCGTGCCGCTGCGGTTGTCATTTATCGCTATCAGCGCGGCCTCGACTTTTTCTGTCGTATCGACTGTGATCTTTCCCTTGCGGGCGTAGAGAACCAGCAGGTCTTCGTCGCCAGACTTCTTAAGGGCGCCGGCTATGTTGAAGCTGTCGGCGATGAGAACGCCTTTTCCTTTTATCTGCCAGTCGCCTTCGAGATCGATACTGTCGGTACAGTGGCAGATGCCGTAGAGGTTGAGAGTTTTGCGTTCGCGGTCGATGATCAGCATCTGTTCAAGATCGGTCCGCCTGAGGTTGCGCAGGCGCCATAAGGTAATGCGGTCATACAACCTGATTTCGGCGGGGTCTCCTTCGCCTGCGGGAAATGCTTCATAATCTTCTATCTGCAGCGAACTGTAGCTGTCAAAAGTCTGGCGATCGTGGCGCAGGGTGAGCGGCCGCAGCAGTGTGCTGCCCTGACTGTCGAGGCTGAGTATCGAGGCGGTCAGATAGTCATATTGCGTATGCAGACTCTCTTTGATGACTGCTGATTTGCCCCCTGCCCTTTCATCGAGCAGTGTGACTTCGATGTGAACGGCGAGAATGCCATGGCCTTCTTTGCCCGATGCATAAATGCGGCTTCTATGGTCGTAATTGATGAAATTGACCACCTTAAGCCGGCTGGAAAACTCACAGCTGAAGCCTGGCTGCAGCATACGGCTGAGGTTGTCGCTCGCGAGAGGCAGGCGCATTTCCATCTGGGCACCGGCGACCGCGCCGAGCATAAACCAGAAAATCTGTGAGCGTCGGTCGCGGCAGTCGCGTTGAATGGTTGCCATGGCTTCTTCGCGCAGCATGAGTGCGATTTCGCGTGCAACGAACTGTTGCCCGAGTCTGTGGTCTGAGCTTCTCGCGGCCTGCATCATTCTGAAATAGCTGAGAGAAAGAATTGTCAGGCTTATTGCAACAAAAATAGCCAGCAGGAGCACGGAACCCTGTCTACTTAGCTGTTTTGTGGCGAGAAGCATTTATATGAAGATTACTTGATTTCGTCGGTTGGTGAAGGGAACTTCAGTTGCGGGAATGCTGCATCATCATTGCCCGGCACAACTTCGCCGGCCGCGCCAGATTGCCCTGACGTCGATCCAGAGCTGGTGACGCTGCTGCTTTGAGTTTTCGCATTGTTATGCGTGTCGGTATTTGCGGTGTTCGAGATTATGGTGAGGGCGATGGTCACAGTCAAAGCTAAGCCGATAACTGCGGCCAGAACTTTTGTTTTGAAAGTGATGGCGCTGACTCCCTCTGTTACGGTCAGGCTGCTTTCGATGCCGGCAAGGAAGGCAGCTGAAGGAGCGAGGTCTGAGGTCGGCGAACCGGAAGTTTTCAGCAGAGCAAGCAACGCCAGAGTTGAAGCGCATTTTGGGCAGGTTCGGGCATGCGCCTCGGCGGCGGCATCGGCCTGATTATTTTCGATGGCCCGGTCAATAATTTTTTCGCATTCTTTGTCTGACATACTTTTGCCCTTAAGACCTGAACTTACGGCGCAATCTGACGATCAGTCTGTGAAAGACCAGTCGCGCGTTGCCTTCACTCGATCCGAGGTGCTCGGCAATCTCTGAGAAAGGCATCTGCTGAAAAACTCTGAGCTCGATAAGAACTTTTTCCTGGGGTTTGAGCCCCGCATACAGATCGTCTATCGTGGCATCCGAAACAACCTGGGCTTCGGGGGTCCGGTCGTCCGGGAGATTGAGCAGATCGAACTCGCTGCCACTGGTATCGAACTTTTTTTCCTTTCGTAGTTTGTCGATATGCTGGTTTCTGGCGATCCGCAGCAGCCAGCCGACAAATGAACCCGAAGTCCTGAACTGATCGATTTTGCGAAACGCGTTGATGAAGGCATCCTGAGTTATGTCTTCGGCATCTGATCTTTTGATGCCAAACCCCATCAGGTAATACATCACCGTTCCGTAATGTCTCTTTACCAGCATGCTGAACGCCTGTTTCTGACCTTTGCGGGCCATTTCGATCAGATCGTTGCTTTCGAAGCTTTCGTAATTGCGTGTCAAGGGCAGG
>CAZMWO010000198.1:0-5568 GCA_964569565.1 uncultured bacterium
AGCAATCCTCAGGCAGAGAAGAACGCGCTGTTGCAGCTCGGCGAAAAATGTTTGAAGAATCGCATTGTCGATGAGCGAACTCTCGATTCACTGAACTCTATCGATGCTGATCTCGCCCATATAGATGACCTGATCAAAACCTCCTGTGGAAGCGGTTCTGAAGACTCGCTTAATGAAGAGGCCAGCCGGAAATCTGAGCAGGAACTTCTCAAGATTGAACAGCAGAGCCTCAGGCACCGACGTGAAGCAATTCTGACCTTTCTGGCCTTTGAGGTATACAGTAACAGTTCGCATCTCGATAACCGCTCCCGATCGCTTCTCATGGCAGATATCGGGCGGGTTGAGGCCAGCCTGTGTTCGTATATCCCTGAACATCGTTTTTCGATGCTGCCTGAGGCAAATGCAGCGGTGAGTGAATTTTTTGATGTTGCCATGCGCCTTTATCAGAAACATGTTGCCACATTTTCGATCTATACTTTGCTGCAGGCAGGCCGCTGGGCGTTGATGTCCGGCATATATCTGCTGATCATGTTTACATTTTTATCTCTGGACAAGTTTGTCGGCGGCATGTTTGCCCTGATATTTACGCCCTATCTTGCCTACAAAACACTGGGAATAATGGTTGAATGGAAAATCAATGTGGCTCTGATGGTCGATGACGGCATTCATGGGCGCGAGTATGACCGCGAACGGGCCAGGGACAAAGCGGCAGATCTTTTTGAAGGAGTCTTTGCCAGTTCACTGAAAAAGCACCTGATGCTGGGCATCTGGTTTGTGATCGCCATGATGATCAGCGGCACTGTGCTGTCTGCCGGAATGATAACCGAAATCAGTACATTTGCCACCGACATTGCCAATATGCTGGCGGTACTGGCTCTGATTGCCGTTTTTGCTTCAGCCTATTTCAAATACCTGCTGGTTGAGCCTTCGGCCATTCTCGAGCCTGCTCGCGACGCCTTTGCAATTTCAGAATCACTATTTCATCACGACAGGGTGCGCCTGATTACTCTGTTTGTCTTTTCAACCTTCATAATTCAGCTGGTGACGGGGACTTCAGTTGAGATCGTGACTCAAATCAGCAGCACTTTGCCTGCGCTGGCGGGCACAATACTGGTAGTTGCATTGAGTTTTATTTCCGATTTATGCCTGGCACCCATAGTGTTTACTACATTGTGTATTTATTCAATGGTGCATCTGAAGAAAATTGGCTGAGTCGTCAGAAAAGCTTTATCGCGAAACGGCCGGCGCCTGATTTTCTGCACTCAGCATGGCTTTATGAAGGTGCGCAAACATGAACCCGGCGACAAATCCGCCGATGTGAGCGTCAAAAGCAACGTTTGGGCCTATCCCACCGGCTGTTCTGGTCATCGAGAGGATGTTCAGAATAAGATAAAGGCCGAGAACAAGAACAGCCGGAACATCGACGCGGCGAATAAAAAACCATACCGGGCAGAAATAGCTGGTTATACGGTGTCTCGGAAACAGCACTATGTACGCGCCCATTACTGCGCTGACGGCACCACTGGCGCCAACCAGCGGAATGAAGGAACTCTGGTTCATGTAGGCATGCACAACGCTCGAGAACATGCCGGTTACCAGATAAAATACAAGAAAAAGCGGGGCTCCGAATCTTTCCTCGACGTTGTCTGAAAAAATCCAGAAAAACCAGATGTTGGTCAGCAGATGCATCAGCCCGGCATGCAGAAAAAGACAGCTGACAGGCATCAGCCATAACCAGAATTCTGATGATTGCAAATGCAGAAGGTCATACATTTCACGGTCGCCCGATTCAGCCTCGCCCAGGTGAAATTCGGGCGGGCCGATCTGGTAAGCCGGATTGCCGCCAAAATAGGCTTTTGGCACCATGCCATGCCGGTGTACAAAATGAGTGGCCCTGACCTTGCTGTCTTTTGAAAAGGCTATCGACATCTGATAAAGCTGCACAAGAAAACACAGCGCAATGATCAGGTAGCTGATGACAGGTACTGTTCTGACTGGCGCATTATTCTGGTCATGCAGCGGAAAAAACATTTTTAATTCCGATCCCGGGCAGATGGATTGAAAAGACGCGGCAGCAGCGCTGCCGCGTCACGGTTGGTCATCAGGCACTCAGGCCGGAATGTCTTAAAAGCGCTGCTGTTGTGGCATCTCGCCCTCTGAACATTCGATATACTTCAGTCGGGTGTTTGCTGCCGCCGAGGGCGAGGATAGTGTCGCGATATTTACGACCAAGTTCGCGAATCGCATTCTCGTTGTCAAAGCCGGCTTCTTCGAATGCGGCAAAAGCGTCAGAACTAAGCACTTCGGCCCATTTGTAACTGTAATAACCGGCCGCGTAACCGCCGGCAAAAATGTGGCTGAAGCTGCAGAGAAACCTTTCGTGCTCGTATGGCGGCATGACAGAGGTCTGCCTGGCAATGCGGCGCGCCGCGTCGAAAGGTGACTCTTTGCCGGCAACATCGAAATGATGGTGCAGATAGATGTCGACTTTGCCGAATTCCAGCTGGCGCAGCATGGCGGAGCCAGACCTGAAATTCTTGGCGGCTTTGATTTTTTCGAAAAGCTCGTCCGGCAGGTTTTCGCCAGTCTCGTAATGCCTCGCCATACCCATAAGAGTCGGCTTGTTGTAGCACCAGTTTTCCATGAACTGGCTGGCCAGTTCTACGGCATCCCATTCGACACCGTTGATTCCGGCCGCTTCAGCTTCATCTATAATAGTCAGCATGCCCTGAATACCGTGACCGAATTCATGAAACAGCGTGCTGACTTCGTTGAAACTCATCAGCGAAGGCCTGTCTTCTACCGGTGGAGTGCCGTTGCAGACCAGATAGATTACCGGCAGTCTGACGCTGCCATCGATCACGCGGCGGCCGAAGCACTCGTTCATCCAGGCGCCTCCGCGCTTTTCAGCCGGCCGTGAGTAGGGGTCGAGATAGAAGTGTGCCAGCATTTTGCCGTTTTCGTCTTTGATGTCGAAGTAATCAACCTCTTCATGCCATTTTGGAACATTGTGGTCGGCTGATCTGGTTATTCTGATGCCGAAGATTCTTTCGGAAAGGCTGAAAAGTCCGTCGAGAACTCGCGGCAGCGGAAAATAGGGGCGCAGCTGGTCGTCAGTGTAATCATAAAGCTTTTCGCGCAGCCGTTCAGCCCAGAATGCGGCATCCCAGTGTCGTATCGGATCTGTCTGGCCTGAGTCAGAGGCTATCTGCTGCAGGTCGGTAAGTTCTTTTTCGGCGTAGGGCCGTGCAGCAGTTTCGAGTTCTGCAAACATTTTTTCGACGGCAGATACGTCAGGAGCCATCTTGTTGTCGAGACTCAGTTCTGCAAAGGTTTTGAACCCGAGAATCTGAGCTTGTTCGCGCCTGAGTTTGAGCAGCTCCTCGATTATCGGCGAGTTATCAAACTTGTCGCCGGAGGCACGGGTGATCAGCTTATGATAGACTTCACGCCTCTGTTCGCGGTTGCGGCTGTGCTGCATGAACGGGCCTGAACTTGGGTAATCGAGAGTTATCCGCCAGGGCCCGTTTTCAGGGTCTGGCTTCTGGTTCTTTTCACCCTTTTCCTTGCACCATGACTGGGCGGCCAGCTGCTTTAGATTCAACGGCCATCCTTCGACATCGGCCTTGTCAGTCACAATCAGCTCATAAGCTTTGGTAGCATCGAGCACGTTGTTGGAAAAATCGGTGCTGATTTTGGATATGCGGTTGGCGATTTCGTTGAAGCGCTCTTTGGCAGCGCCTTCCAGCCCCACGCCGGCGTGCTCGGCCGCCTTGATCTTTTTGTCGATGATGCGTTTGCGCGCATCATTGAGGGCCTTGTATTCTTCGCTGGCGCGAAGGGTTTTGAGGCCCTGATAGATTGGCCGGCTCTGCGACATGCGCAGGCTGAAATTGATAACTTTGGGCAGTATTTCCTGATGCGCCTTGCGGAGCTCATCTGAGTTTCTGACGGTGATGAGGTGGTTAACCACTCCCCAGGTGTATTCGAACGGCGTGTCTAGCTCTTCAAGTGGCTTGCACAGGCCATCCCAGGTCGGTATGACTTTCGCTTCGATTTCCTTGAGGCGGGTTTCGATTTCGGCGAGGGTTGCGTCCATCGCCGGGATCACATGTTCTGGCCTGATTTTGGCAAAATCAGGCAGACCGGTTCTGGCCATCAAGGGATTTTCGGCTGGTGATAACATTGTATTTTCCTTTCCTGAGCGAGGGTGATTTTTTATATATTAGATTTTTTGCCGTTAAATGACAAACAAAAAATGGCATATCTGATTTATGGTGAGTTACCGATAGATTAAACAGAACATATTTGCGGAAGTTGACATGTCTAAAAAAATTGCAGCCCTGATATCACTGCTGCTGGCTATTTTTCTGGTCGGATGCGATAAAACCGGGCAGATAGAAGAGCCTTTGCCGCCTTTTTCTTATGTGACGCCAACGATTCAGTCTCTCGATATAGTGGCTACGACTATATCAAAAACGACCGGCGGCATCATGAAACTGAGTTGCGAATGGACAAGCCCGTCTTCAGTTTCGACAGCAACGGCCTATCTTGGCTTCGTGCGCACTATTCAGGATGTGGTCACCGAACCGGTCGGTGTAATAGCTTCTGAAACTGCAACCAGAACGTCGAGCCTTTTATATTCAGGCCTTGACGATATGCGCTCTTCGGCAAACGCCGAAACCGAGGCTTTTTATCTGCGTTTTAAAGATCCGATTGCAATCCCTACCAAAATCGGAACCGACAATCAGGCTGGCCAGTGGGCGGCAGAAATACCTTTTACGCCGCAGGATATCTATGGGGCACCTCTGGGCGTGCACCAGATGATTCTTTACATGTCGATCAACGGTGTTAAAACCAACACCCTTGCATTCGAAATGACCTTCACCGAATAATTCACCAGTATTTGTCGTCAGCTGCTCAATTTTTTGCAGCGCTGATCAATTTTTCAGCAGACCTGCTTTATGCACAAAAGAACCGGTCGGCCGAGTTGTCCTGTTCAGGCCTTGTTGTGTATATCATACATAAATTTATTATCTGGCATGATTATTGCTTAAAGCATCTCCGGAAATAAGCTGTAATTTATAAGAGGGTAATCAAAGATGTTTTCCTGGACAATGTTGATAAGTGGCAACAAACTGGCAGAGCAGATTCGGCGCTTTATCACCGGAATTTTTTCGCGCCATGCCGCCACAGAAAACGATTTAAACGAAGATAAAAACGATTTTGACGCTGATGAGGGTCTGACGTCTTGAGATAGCCGGGCTATCAGAATTTTTTCATCGAGATCAATGATTCGTCTGCCTCTACTTCAGCGCGCATCGGACAGTCATGCAGATGGTCGCAGCTCTTGCAATACTTGTTCTTGCGCGGCAAAAAGTCTTTTTCGTGAATCATTTCATAGGCCGTCTTGTCGATGGTTTCAATAACTTTGGGTATGCTGTCGCGCGTGCGGGTCGTTTCGACCTTGCAGTCATGATCGAGCATGAGAAGTGACAGCTTGCTGATTTTCAGCCCGAGCGTATCTTCACAGGCCCAGTAATAAATGCTCAGCTGCTTGTCGCTGTC
>CAZMWO010000198.1:5599-6626 GCA_964569565.1 uncultured bacterium
GCGCGAGGCGGCCTGGATCGCCGACATCGACGGGCGCATGGTCGGCTCGGTCTTGTAATCGAGAATCTCGTAAGTGCCGTCTTCGAGCTTGTCGATGCGGTCGATGAAACCAGTCATTACCGCATATTTTCCGCACGGAATCTCAAAATAATCTTCGATCGAGTAAGCTGGTTTGAACTCACAATCCTTGATGAAGCGGTTATAATACATGGTTATCTGGCGTATGCCATCTTCACGGTATTGCGCTTCAGTCGCGTCAGAATCAAAGCCTTCACGGTGGGTCAGGCGGACTTCATCGTAAATCTCGAGAACCCTCTCGAGTGAAGGTTTGGGTATCGGGTTTATCGGGTCGTAAACCCGTTCGAAGGTTTCGTGAATGGTCGTTCCGAAGCTGAAGAAGGGCTGCGGCTTCGGGGGCACCTTGTCGATATAAAGCTTTTTGTAAGAGCGCGGGCAGTTGAGATACAGGCTCATCTTCGAGTAGCTGAGCCTGATACGCTGTCTGAACTGCTCTGGTGTCTCGCCGGCCATTTCGTGCGGCTTGATTTTCCATTCCGGGCAGGGGCCGTAATACTCGCACCAGGCGCAGAGGGCGCCCTTGTTTGGCTCGAACTCGTTCTTGTTGATCAGAGCGACCAGTTCTGCCATCTTTGTCTTGTGGGCAACGATATCGGCATCGGCTGGTTCGAGGGTGTAGCGTTTGTTGTTCGAGAGAAAGTGATAAGAAACTTTTGCCACCTTACCCGGCCATTTCTGACTGGCGGCCAGATACATGTTCATCAGGCTCGAATCCTCGTTGATCACGCGCTCATCAGGCACCTTTTTGCCGGTCTTGTAATCGATTATTTCATACCTGCCATCGGGAAGCTGGTCGATGCGGTCGATCTGCACCACCGTGTCGACGCCGTTCCAGCTCCATTTGGCCGACATCTCGAACATTACCGGGTTTTCCCTGCCGTCGAGCCCTTTGAAATAATCTTCGAGCATCATGTTGGCACGTACCTTGAAGCGCTCTTCTTCTTCGGCA
>CAZMWO010000199.1:0-1168 GCA_964569565.1 uncultured bacterium
GCAGGGCTTCCGGCATCGAACATGGGCCGATAGTGCTGCATGAACCTTTTTTCAACGGAAACGAGCGACAGTATGTCGTTGATTGTATCGATACCAACTGGGTTTCGACGGTCGGAAAGTTTGTCAACCTTTTTGAACAACTGTTGAGCCGGGTTACCGGTGTTAAACATAGCATCGCTACGGTCAACGGCACGGCGGCGCTGCATATCTGCCTGATTCTGGCTGGCGTTCAGCGTGATGAAGAGGTTTTGACCCAGGCTCTGACTTTTGTTGCGGCACCGAATGCCATTTCTTACTGTGGTGCGATTCCGCATTTTGTCGATGTTTCTCCGGTAAGTTTAGGTGTCTGCCCTGACCGGCTCAGGGAATACCTCAAAAAAATCGGTGAATCAAGGGCTGACGGCCTGTTCAACCGCCAGACCGGCCGGCGCATCAGGGCTCTGCTGGTCATGCACACGTTCGGACATCCTTCTCATCTCGATGAACTCAAGAAAGTCTCTGATGAGTTCGGCATTGCGCTGCTCGAAGACGCGGCCGAAGCGATCGGGTCAGAGTATCACGGTCGCCACGTTGGTCAGCACGGTTTACTGTCGACACTCAGTTTCAACGGCAACAAGATTCTTACTACCGGCGGTGGCGGCGCGATTCTGACCAATGACGACAAACTGGCTGAGCGCGCACGGCATCTGACGACGACCGGCAAGGTCAGCCATCAGTGGGAATATTACCACGACTGCGTTGCCTACAATTATCGCATGCCTAACGTCAACGCGGCCTTAGGTTGTGCTCAGCTGGAACAGCTCAGCGAGGTTCTGACCAAGAAGCGTCTGCTGGCAAGTCGCTATAGCAGTGAGTTTTCCAAGGTTGAAGATATTACTTTCTTCAATGAAATGTCGGGAGTCAAAAGCAATTACTGGCTCAACGCCATCATGCTCAAACAGGTTTCGCGAGAGCAGCGCAACCATCTGCTTGACGCGCTGAATGACGACGGCATCATGGTGCGACCGGCCTGGAATCTGGCTAACACGCTTCCCATGTACAAGAGTTGCCCGTCAGACGACCTCAGTGTTTCGCGACGCATCGAAGAGTCGCTGATCAACGTGCCAAGCAGCCCGTCATTCTGAGTTTTATCTGCTGACCCGGCTGCGTGCAAGCAGCAATCTCCTGG
>CAZMWO010000199.1:1268-6575 GCA_964569565.1 uncultured bacterium
CAGACGACTCGGCAGTAGAGAATCAGTGCTGTGAGCTGTCAGTCTGCGTCAAACCAGCCTGTCTCACAAGTCTGCTGCGGAGAAGGCTGCTTTGCTTCAGCCTGAGTTTTATCTGCTAACCCGGCTGTGCGCAAGCAGCAATCTCCTGGCAGACGACTCGGCAGTAGAGAATCAGTGCTGTGAGCTGTCAGTCTGCGTCAAACCTGCCTGTCTCACAAGTCTGCTGCGGAGAAGGCTGCTTTGCTTCAGCCTCAGTTTTATCTGCTAACCTGGCTGTGCGCAAGCAGCAATCTCCTGGAGACGATTCAGTATTTATGAAATGTCACCAGGTTGATGAAGACTTTGCACGCATATTTCTTGTTCGTGCTCAGCGCAGCGGTGCTCGTAATCATCAGAGCGGTAATCGTAATCGAAAAATCGACACCCCTTTCGATTACGAACAACTATCAGGCGCGCGACAAATGGAAACCCCGCAGCTTTGCCACTGCGGGGTTTTTCGGGTAAGTAAGGGCTTCGGGTTTTATTTGGGTATGTAGACTCCGAGAACTTTGCCATACCAGTTGGCTGAGGTTCCGTAATCCATGTTCGGGCCGTCGTTGACGAAGCGGCCATCAGCAGCCTTGATCACGATGTCGCCGGCGGTCGGGTGGGCGGTGCCGTAGCTGCCGGCGCCAACTACTATTACCGCGCCAGCGGGAATTCTCGGGTCGTGCGGGCTGGTGATCGGGGGTGTGAGAGTGGTGTCGAGCCTTTTCAGGCCGGCTTCATCAAGATTGCGCTGGCTGGCGTTGAGATATTCGGCGAAATGTCTGGCTTCTCCGCTCTGCATGGCCGGCAGGTCACCCCAGGCCTTGAGGTTGCCGTAGCCTGACTTGGTCAGATAGTCCCAGACAGCGTTGAAACACTGACCGTTCGAGGCTCCACGATTATTGGCAAGGGCGTAGGCGACGACGTCGTCCATCTGTTTCTTTGCTGCAGCAGAAACTTCTACTGTTGCAGTCTGGTTGGTCGTAGCCGTCTGAGTCGCAACTGCATTATTGCCGGTTGTGGCGGTCTGAGTGGCTACGGTCGTTGTGTTGCCGGTGGCGCCGGTCTCGGTGGGGGTATTGGTGGTTGCGCTGGCCACATCTTCTTTATTGGGATCGATAGTGACAACATTGGCTTCTTCGGTTTTGTTCTCTTCAACTGCTGCGGTGTTGGTCGCGTTTTGCGCAGCCTGCTGGTTGTTATTGGCAGCGGCATTGTTATTGTCGTTATTGCCGAAGATTCCGGCGAAGGTATTTACGATATTCTGGATAGCCGGCATCGCCTGCTGTACGCCCTGGGCGACCTTCTGAATCATGTCGATGATCTGGGTCGCGTCACAACCGGTCATAAAAATCGAACTTACCAGAAGCATCAAGATCGCTAATCTTTTAAGCCCTTTCATAAGCAAACCTCTTTCATTAATAATTTTTATCGTTCTTCAATTACTTTACGATATCCCTGCCACAAAAGTAACAAGCAAATTGAATCTTTTTTTTCGATCAGAGAGTTTTTCGTCGTCAGGCTGGTCTGGCGAGTCTGTTACTCTCTGTCAGGGCATATCACATTGATGCTGGCATCACAGCTGGTCGCACAATCGCTGTAGCAGCTGCTGGAAGATGAACAGGAAGATGAACAGGAAGATGAACAGGAAGATGAACAGGAAGATGAACAGGAAGTCGAGCAGGGGGTAGAGCAAGAGGTAGAGCAGGAGGTAGAGCAGCAGCTTTTGCTCAGCCCTTCGAATGCCCCCGCGATTGCTTTTACTGCCGGCATCGCTTTTACGATTCCCTGGGTGATTTTTCCGATTACTTCAGATACTTTGTTGGCATCGCAGCCGGTCATGAAAATTGAACTCACCAGAAGCAGCATGATCGATAATTTTTTAAGAGCTTTCATGAGTTAACCTCTTTTCAATAATGTTTTATTGAAGGTCAACAACATAACGCATGACGAAACACAAAAGTAACGGCAAATTTCAGATGCCGGTTTTTTCAATTATCTGGCGGTTGATTTCGTGTACATCGTAATTCTGCTCTGCCAGGTTTCTGCTGCTGGTAGCCATTGGCTCCAGCAGTTGCGGGTTTTCGATGAAGCGCCGCATGGTTGCTGCGAGTGCAGAGGGGTTGCGTACCGGCACGAGAAAGCCGTTTTCGCCTTCCCGGACCGTCTGCCGGCAGCCGGGAGCATCGCTGGTGACGATCGGGCGGCCGGTCGCCATGGCTTCTACGACAGTTCGCGGCAGGCCTTCCCGGTATGAAGGCAGCACAAAAACCGATGCCTGCTGTAAAAAAGGCCTGACATCGCGGGTGGCGCCAAGATATTCGATTGCCCCGGCTTCGGTGTAGCGCTCGATTGCACTCAAGGGCAGCCCGGAAGGGCTCGGATCAGCCGGCCCGAGCAGCTGAAATCTCGCCGACGGGAAGACTTTGCGTAGACTGGCAGCCGCTTCGATGTATTCCATTATGCCTTTGTCCTTGAGCAGGCGGGCTATAAGCAGAAAGACCGGCGGGCCTTCCGGCAGTGGCTGCTGGGTAAAATGCTGCAGATCGACGCCGGAACCGTTCACCAGCGCTGTTTTATCGGCTTCGACGATGTTGAGCGTGACGAACTCGTCGCGATCGTCAGGATTCTGAAAAAACACGCGGCGGTCGAACTTCAGGGCGCGGCGGTAAAGGCTGCGCGCCAGCAGACCGGTCAGGCGCTGATGGTAAGAAACGTTCATGAAGGCGTAACCGAGCCCGGTTATCAACGCGTAAATCTCGCTGATACCAAGATTGCGCGCCGCCATGGTGCCGTAGACTATCGGCTTGATCGTATAAGCCAGTATGGTGTCCGGGCGCAGGCGCGCGAGCAACAGGCGTAACTGCCGATAGTAGAGTATGTCGTCGAGCGGGTTTAGCCCGGCCCGCGCCACCTCGGCCGTCGCAAACTCACTGGCGATGGCGCGCACTTCGTCGGCAAACCAGGCGTCCGGCGCAATGCACAGAACCTCGTGCCCGCGCTGGCGCAGAGTTCTGATCAGGTTTCCCCTGAAATTGACCAGCGAGCGCGACGAACTCTCAAGAATGGCGATACGTTTCATGCGCCCACTTTAAATCATCAACCGCCATTGCGCAACTTTTCTCGCACAAGGACACAAAGCCACAAGGCAGAGTATGTGAATTATTTTTTCAGGATTTCTATGATTCTGGCAGTGACTGAACTTAGTTTTTCCTGATTAAGACTACCAACTCTGTAAAGTATTATGTGGCGATCAGCGGTAAAAATTCTATTTGGCCTGATATTACTGGGTTTGTTGAGTGACCCGTTGGCAAAATCTTTGTTTTGAAGCTCAATTGAAAGGTTATCGTTGACACTCTGACTGGTAATCTGGCAAAGAATCAGATCGTCGCCGCCGGGTGCTGCTACAACCAAGGCAGGGCGGCGTTTCGAAAGCGTCAGGTCGCTGAAAGGAAAAGGCAGAACAACGACGTCGCCTTTTACAAATCTTTCCAAGCGGTGTCCTCCTCAACTTTCAGCCAGTCTTTTTTTAAACTCGCCTCGCTGGCCACTGCATCGTAGCTGGACTCTTTCACTGCCTTCATCTTGAGAAACTTTACAAAGTCGATGACCTCGGCCAGCATGGGTTCTGGCACTGTTTCTATTTCTTTGAGCAGCTCTGATCGCCTGTTCATGTTGCACCTCGCAAAATCAGCATTTGTTTCATAATAGCAGTTTACAGTCTATTGCAGCAAGTAATCCAGTTGCCGCACACTGATTGTTCATGCCGGCCAGATTTTAGTTAAAACTCGAAAAAAATTGGGAACTTTTTTTGCACAAGCTGGTCAATCGGGTTACAATTGCCCACTATGAATCGAACATTTACTTTCTGTTACAGAGAGCGCAAATGAACAGACTCGTCAGCAAGGGCACAGGCGTGCGAGTTATGAGTTCTGCTTTACAAGGAGGTTTAGATGATTGCAGTTGAATCGCTGGCCAAGTCATTTGGCAGTATCAGAGCCGTCGATGGCATCAGCTTCACGGTCGGCAAGGGAGAAATCCTCGGCTTTCTCGGCCCCAACGGCGCCGGCAAGTCGACCACGATGAAAATGATCACCACCTTTCTGCCGCCGACTTCAGGAACCGCGAAGGTCGCCGATTTCGATATCTGGGAAAACCCGCTCGAAGTGCGTGCCCGTATCGGCTACCTGCCCGAATCGGCGCCGTCTTACAAAGACATGAATGTTTACGATTTTCTCATGTTCACCGCCGAAGTGCGCGGCTACGACGGCGAAGAACGCAAGAACCGGGTCATGCGCATGCTCGAAACCTGTAACCTCAAAGAGGTCGCCTGGCAGCTTATCGACACGCTTTCCAAGGGCTATCGGCAGCGCGTCGGTTTCGCCCAGGCACTGCTGCACGACCCCGAATATCTGGTGCTCGACGAGCCGACCGACGGTCTCGACCCCAACCAGAAACAGGAAGTGCGCGCGCTGATACGTCGCATGGGCCGTGAAAAGTGCATCATTCTTTCGACCCATATTCTTGAAGAGGTCGAAGCCGTGTGCTCGCGCGCCATCATCATCGGCAACGGCCGCATCGTCGCCGATGGAACCCCCGAAGCTTTGCGCAGCCGCTCGGTTCTGCACGGCGCCGTCACTCTCGAACTCACCGGCGAAGGCATCAAAGACGCGCTCGCAGACCTGCAGAAGATCGACGGCGTCGAACGTGTCGAAGAACTCAAAAAAGATGACCTGCCGGCGAAAACCACCGAAAATGCCGCAGCAGAAGGCGAAGAGCCTGTCAGCAGCACGAAGAAGGGCAAGAGCAGCCTGCGCGCGCGCCTTTTCCCGAAAAAGGGCGTCGCAATCGCGCATGAAGCCGCCAGATTCGTGCATGAACGCAAATGGGAAGTCGATGCCTTCACGCTTGAGAAGGGCGACCTCAACGAAGTCTTCTACAACCTGACCAGAGGAGGCGAAAAGGCATGAGAAACCTCAAAGCCGTGCTCAAAAGAGAGCTGAGAGGCTACTTTGAATCGCCGGTAGCCTACGTTTTTATCATTATTTTTCTGCTGGCGACCGCCGGCTGCACATTTTTCATTTCGCGCTTCTTCGACGCGCGCGTCGCTTCGCTCGACCCGTTTTTTGTCTGGCACCCCTGGCTCTATCTGTTTCTGGTGCCGGCCGTCGGCATGCGCCTGTGGTCTGAAGAGCGCAAAAGCGGCACTATCGAGCTGCTGTTCACCCTGCCGATCACGCTGATCGAGGCAATCGCCGGCAAATTCCTCGCCGCCTGGGC
>CAZMWO010000200.1:0-2214 GCA_964569565.1 uncultured bacterium
GTCATTGCATCGGGAGGTGCTTAAAGAGTTTGTTCTTTTCGAGATTTTTCATCACGAGTTCTTTCACCACATTGTTGAGTCAACGATTACGACAATCGAACTGATTCTGGCCGAAATGAATCGAGAGCAAAGTGATCTGTATCTGAATTATCGAATTACCCCCTCATTGCATACGCACAAACCTCTTGAGGAAGCCCTGGCTAATGCCTACGCATATAACTCTTTCTCATTCATTTCCAGAGTCACTTTTGGCTTCAAAAAGATTTCCATATCTCATTACCAGGATGTGATGAGGCGCTACTGGCCGAGAGAAAACGCAGGTTACCGAGATGCCGAAAATTACATAGACGGGAAATATCTCAATGGCTCTTCTGATTTCCTGGAAGAAGTCTTTGGCTCTTACGCCGAGCGTATAACGACAGGAGGTCGCCCCCCGGGTCATCTGAGGTCAATCATTCGGGCCGTTTTTCCGCGCGGCACTACTGCTTTATTTTCAAAGCCTGACATCCCAACCTATGTCTATGGAACAGAGCAGGAAGTGAAGAATTTTTTTGAGCAACACCGGTGGCCTCGTGAATCATGCGTGTATTTACTATCAGACTATAACCTGGATGAGTTTGACAAATCTCTCATGGCCAGAAAAAAAGTAAACGATGCAGAGAAAAAAGCCAGAAAAGCTCAAAAGCACTCTTGATTTTTTTGATGAATAAGCTCTCTCATCTGAGTGCGGTTTTCTCTGTTTGATTCCGGTTGACGGAATTTAACCGACGACCGGTTGCAAATTCTTAGTGATATGGTATATTTGACTCGTTAAAGCGTGATCTTGATTGAGTGCTATCGGAATGGAAGTTCTGCTTCCTGATCTTAGTGCCAAAATAGGCACAAAATCACTCGATTAAACCCGCGGGCCAGCATCAGTAAAGACTTGTTCTATAGCGACCCTTGCTATTGCACTAAACAAAAAACCCGCTCACAGAGCGGGTTTTTTGTTGCTCGGGGCCTGGCAAAATTCACCATATCTGCCAAAAATTTGCGTTTATAGGGACAAAATAGTGACAAAACTCTATAATGGACAAAACGGGGTAAAATATGTCCCTGCGAACTGGAAAGGCCTGCTCTGATAATATGACGCGAACACCGACCGCTGAATCAGAAATTCTTATCTACTCAGCTCCCGACGGCACCATCAAGATTGATGTTCGTCTGGAGAACGAAACTCTCTGGCTGACGCAAAAGGCTATGGCCGGCCTCTTTGGTGTCAATGTGCCGGCAATTTCAAAGCACATTGACAATATTTTTGAGAGCGGCGAACTGGAGAGAAGTTCAACTGTTTCCAAAATGGAAATAGTTCAAAAAGAGGGTGCCAGAGAGGTTAACCGCCAGGTCGATCACTTCAATCTTGATGTGGTTATTGCTGTGGGCTATCGAGTTAACTCCCATCTTGCCACCCAATTCAGAATATGGCAGACTGGATAAAGCGCCTCGACACCATCATTCAGATGAACGGCCGTGAGCTGCTTAACCACGCCGGCAAAATCAGTCACGAAAAAGCCCTCGAAAAGTCAGCCCAGGAATACAACAAATTCAGAGAAACCCAAAAGCAGCTCGAATAAGAAGAAAGCCTCAAAGAACTCGAACGCGACATCAAAGACTTGAAAAAACAGTCTTTACCGAAAAAATAGCTTTTCAAAGTCGCCTGCAGAAGTATCGGTTGACGGAAGCCGGCATTGCCTTTCTGGCCTCCATGGATTCTTGATGACAATCTTTATGCATTTGAATATTTTATGTGCAGCCGGCAGGTGTAATAAAATAATACCCGGCGCGGCGAAATTTTTGACCGTGGTGCTTATAATGAACAAGACGGGGTAAAATATGTTCCTGCAAACTGGAAAGGCCTTCTCTGATAATATGACGCGAACACCGATCACTGATTCAGAAATTCTTATCTACTCAGCTCCCGACGGCATCATCAAGATGTGGGAGGCTTTCTGATGAAGAATTCCATGCTGGCATTGGCAATAGCAGTTTGCTTGCTTGCGCTTGGCTATTTTGCGCTTGAAATACAGGAAAGCGAAGCAGAAGCTATGCTTAAGCTTGGAATCGCTTATTATGAAGGCGATGGGGTTCCTAAAGATTATGAGAAAGCTGCGAAGTATTATCTCAAAGCCGCCGAGCAAGGACATACTGACGCGCAGTTCAACCTTGGGGTTGTTT
>CAZMWO010000200.1:2314-6548 GCA_964569565.1 uncultured bacterium
CTCAAAGCCGCCGAGCAAGGACATACTGACGCGCAGTTCAACCTTGGGGTTGTTTACTCCAATGGCGAAGGCGTTCCTCAGGACTATAAAGAGGCAGCAAAATGGTATCTCAAAGCCGCCGAGCAAGGACATGCTGACGCGCAGTTCAACCTTGGGGTTGTTTGCTCCAATGGCGAAGGCGTTCCTCAGGACTACCAGGAATCTGTAAAATGGTATCGCAAAGCCGCCGAGCAAGGTGATGCAGACGCTCAGCATCTTCTCGGGATTGCTTATGCCGAGGGCAAAGGTATTGCTCGGGACAGTAAAGAGGCAGCAAAATGGTATCTCAAAGCCGCCGAACAAGGACATTCCGGCGCGCAGTTTTTTCTGAGTATGGCCTATCGCAATGGTGAAGGTGTTCCGCAGGACGGCAAAGAAGCTGTGAAATGGCTTGAAAAAGTCGCCGAGCAAGGTGATGCAGACGTTCAGAATCTTCTAGGGATTACTTATGCCAATGGCGAAGTCGTTCCTCAGGACTATAAAGAAGCAGCAAAATGGTATCTCAAAGCCGCCGGGCAAGGACATGCAGACGCGCAGCTTAATCTGGGGGCTGCTTACTCCCAGGGCGAAGGCGTTCCTCAGGACGAAAATGAAGCTGTGAAGTGGCATCGAAAAGCTGCCGAGCAAGGTCTTGCCATCGCGCAGTTTAACCTGGGGTTTGCCTTATACCATGGCAAAGGCATTGCTCAGGATTATGAAGAGGCAGTAAAATGGTATCTCAAATCCGCCGAGCAAGGATATGAAGCCGCGCAGTTCAACCTCGGGCTTTTTTACTACAAGGGCGCGGGCGTTCCTCAGGACTACCAGGAATCGGTAAAATGGTTTCGAAAAGCCGCTGAGCAAAACTATCCCGCTGGTCAGCTTGCACTTGGGGGGATGTATCTCGAAGGGAAGGGCGTTCATCAAGATGTTGCAGAAGCATATTTCTGGCTGAATCTGGCGGCAGACCAAAACGAAGAATACGCCAAACATCGCGATAATGCAGCAGCTAAGCTCGCTCCGCGTGAAATTGAAGAATTGCAGGCCAGTTGCACAAAATGGTTGGAGGAGTTCAAGAAGCGCAAGCAGTGAGGCCGTTTATCCGGACTGGCAATTCGGCAAGGATGTCGATCCTGCGTTTGCAGATCATCACCGGGAACTTCAACTCTTTATTGTGAGGGTTGATACAGATACTTCTGGAAGCCGGCGAAGGTTTTGCCGATTTCTTCGGGGCGGCCGAGGTCGGCGATGGCGTCGGCGATCGAGCCGTGGTATTTGAGGCGCAGCAGGGCGTTGAGCTTGGTCTGGTCGAGCTCTTCGACGCCGACTTCAACGTAGTGCGCCAGCACGAATTCCAGAAAGGTCTGCTGATTTGAGTCGAACTGATCTTTGATGAGCGCTTTAGCTCTGGTAGCGCGCTCTTCCCGCGTGAGAGTAGGCATCGCGTAGGCAATATAGGCGAGAACGTCGAAAAGGTCGCTGTTCTCGGCATCGATGATCTTCTGCATCTCGGCCAGTTGCTGGTAGCCAAAGCCTTTTTCAGAAAGGCCGTCGAGAAGTTTGCGGCGGGTGTCGGGGGCGCTCCATAAGGCCCGCAATTCATCTTCATCCTGGAAGAATTCCGGCAGCTTGCCGTAGAGGGCTTCGAGAAACTGCTGCGCTGACATCGGCGTGCCGTCCGGGTGCCAGAAGCTGGTGCACATCATGTGCTGAATGGTTCGTTCCTTGCCGTTGGCCAGTTTGACTTTCGTTTTCTTTATACAGACGCATGGCCGGCGGCCGCACTTCGCGCAGGGTTCTTTCGGGCACTCGCACGGGCGTTTTCCGCATATCTGGCAGGGCTGCGGCGCTTCCTTTTCGCAGACGCAGGGGTAACTGCTGCATTTGCCGCATGGTTCCGGTTCCTGCGGTTCGCCGTCCCATTCCTCGTCATGAAAGTGGTGATGAGCTTTCACGAAGTCGTAGATGGTGAAGTAGTCCTTGCCCTCGTAAAGCCGGGTGCCGCGCCCGATGATCTGCTTGAACTCGATCATCGAGTTGATCGGCCGCATCAGCACGATGTTTCTGACGTTGCGCGCATCGACGCCGGTAGAAAGCTTCTGTGAGGTCGTCAAAACAGTCGGCACCGTCTTCTCGTTATCCTGAAAGTCGCGCAGGTGCTGTTCGCCGAGTTCGCCATCATTCGCGGTCACGCGATGGCAATAATCGGGGTGTCTGCTCGCCTTCATCTGATTGATCAGGTCTCTGACCGCCAGCGCGTGCGCCTGGGTAGCGCAGAAAACCAGGGTCTTTTCCTTCTGGTTGATCTGGTTCATGAACAGGCTGACGCGGTATTTTTCGCGTTCCATGATTTCGATGATGCGGTTGAAATCCTGCTCTTCATAGCGCTTGCCGGCTTCGACCTCGCCTTCCATCACGCGGTCGTCCGGGGTGTACACGTATTCGTCGAGGGTGGTCGCGATCTGCTTGAGCCGGAACGGCGTCAGAAACCCGTCGTTGATGCCTTCCTTGAGCGAATATGAATAAACCGGGCTGCCGAAATAGAGGTAGGTGTCGACGTTGTCTTTGCGTTTCGGCGTGGCGGTAAGGCCGAGCTGCACCGCCGGGGAAAAATACTCGAGAATGCCGCGCCAGTTGCTCTCGTCTCTGGCGCCGCCGCGATGGCACTCGTCAATGATGATCAGATCGAAGAAATCGGCCGGATACTCGCCGAAGTTGTACCAGGGCGTGGCCGGTTCTTCGACGTCGTCACGCGATCTGTCGGGCTTCTGGCCGGTGTTCTCGCACATGAAAGTCTGAAAAATCGTGAAGAAAATGCTGCCGTTCTTTGGAACCTTGCCCTTCTTTTTGATATCGTCGGGCGAGATTCTGACCAGCGCATCTTCAGGAAAGGCCGAAAAGGCGTTGTAAGCCTGATTGGCGAGAAGATTGCGATCGGCCAGGAAGAGAACGCGCGGGCGCCGCACCGGTTCGCGTGAGAGGTTCCAGCGGGCATGGAAGAGCTTCCAGGCGATCTGAAACGCGATGAAAGTTTTGCCGGTTCCGGTCGCCAGGGTCAGCAGAATGCGCTTTCTGTCGGCGGCGACTGCCTGCAGCACGCGCTCGATGGCGATATCCTGATAATAGCGCCCCGGGTGGGTGCCGCCTTTGTCTTCGTAGGCGACTTCGGCGAACCGGTCACGCCAGGCGTCCTGCTGCGCGAAAGCGCGGTCCCAGAGTTCCTGCGGCGTCGGATAGCACTCTATTGTGCGTTCCTCGCCGGTTTCCATGTCGATTTCGTAAATGCCTCTGCCGTTGGTGGAATAGGCGAACCTGATCGCCAGCTTTTCGGCATAATTTTTGGCCTGGGCGACGCCTTCGGTCGGCTCATGCTGCACGGCCTTGGCTTCGATCACCGCCAGCCGGGTATTGCGGAACTCAAGAATATAGTCGGCGATCAGCGCCTTTGCGTTCTTGCCCGGCCCCTCGATGCGCCCCGGCGAGATCGAGTATTCGCGCCGAACCCGGCTGTTATCGACAACCGCCCACCCGGCCAGTTTCAGCGCCGGATCGATAAGTTCAGCCCTGGTTTCCGCTTCGTTCATTCGTCGTCCTCATCTGCAATTTGTGCATCGTTCGTCCTTCATTTTCCGCATCGCCGCACTGGTTATCTGATTATTTTTTCTCAATTATTCTTAAAAATTCTTCTGCATCAAGGACTTTGAATTTATCTTTCTTAAAGTCTCTTTTGTTCCGTGTTATGAGGAAATCCACATTGTTTTCTGCGGCAACAGAGGTGTGTACATCGTCTTCAAAGTCCTTGAACCTGCCGGAAACCGCTTCTTTTATATTCTTTAGAGAAATGCCTGGCACTGAAAAGATTCGCAAGCTATCGATGATGAATTCATCGGCAATTTTTTTGTTCAATTCTTTTGCGATGATGTAATAGGTGTTGGCTAACGTAAGAGGCGAAACAAGGCCTAGAATCTTCCTGGTTTCAGTCAATTCAATTATTCTGGCGGAATATGATGAGAAAGGCTCTCTGTCCAAGAGCCAGTCAAGCAGAATATTGCAGTCAATGTATGCCTTGATCATGCCAGGTGCTTGCCTCGCAGGTAGCTTAATTTCTGGGTTTCTGCGTCAAAATCGGTGCTGCTTATTATGCCTTTATACTTTTTTGCGATTGGAGAGAGAATTTCTGATTCTGAATTATCATTGCTTTTCATTAGAAATGCTT